>JABBBA010000208.1:0-3206 GCA_018607685.1 K189A clade bacterium
GCGCCGAGTCTTCGACATCCGCAATGGCAACTTTCATCCCGGCACCGGTAAATGAGTGAGCCATAGCCAGGCCAAGTCCTGAAGCCCCACCCGTGATAAACGCTACCTTCCCTGCGACATCTTTCATTTGTATCTCCGGTAAAAAGAAACCAAGTTTTCACCAAACCGCAGCACAAATAAACCAGAACTTACCTTCAATGAGCGATTGATCATCGATTTTGATCGATATTTAATACCTGCCAGTGTTGTGATGAAGTTCACAAAAGTGGAAATTTCCCGGCCATTCGGGCTCAACAAGCGACCACTAGTCGGAACCGGCTACTCGGATCGGGCTGCGGCCCTTACAGTGCCGCCATGAAAACCTACAGCAAAATCTTACTGGTACTGGTATTTATCAGCTTTCATCAAACTGCATTCGCCAGCGGCGTCTACAAGTGCGTTGGTTCCGATGGGGAAATGACCTTTGCGTTTGCTCCCTGCGCAGCTGAAGCACCAGTGCAGGCCGTCATCGAAGATAAGCCGACCCTCAACAGGGGTAAAGCGCTATACCTGGTGGATGCTGATATTCAATCCATCCAGGATGAACTCTACCGGGTTAAGAAACACTACGAAGCCTCTCTTTTAACAAGCAGTGGTAATAATACGGACGTCCTGACGACTGAATTCGACCAGACCTCAAACCAACTGCTAGACCAACTGAACCATCTCAGAAGCCAGCGAGCACAAATAGCCCTGAGATAAGCGCCTGACCCCAATAGCTGGCCCCATTAGCCCAGCGCTAACAAAATCTGCGACAATCTGACTTTGTTTGTATGCAGGACCTTCCGATGATCGAAACAGAGACCACTCTTTTTGAAGTGCGTGACAAATGCGCATGGATCACCCTGAACCGACCCGAAGCGCTGAATTCCCTGAATCCAGAACTACGCTGGCAATTGTCCCAACACCTTGACCAGGTCGAAGCAGATGATGACATCTGGTTGACCGTTATCACCGGGGCTGGAGAACGGGCATTCTGTGCCGGTGCGGACTTAAAGCAACGCGCCCGTGAACGGGACGCCAGCCCGGAACAACAACGTGAATGGAAGAGGCTCCAGGCAGAGACCCGACATATCATCGAACGCTGGTATCACCCCAAACCCATCATCGCCATGGTCAATGGCTTTGCTTTGGGTGGCGGGTTGGAAGTCGCCATGGCATGCGACATTATTGTTGCGGCGGACCATTCGGAATTTGGGCTTCCGGAACCGAGGAGAGGGCTAATTGCTGGCTCCGCCGGCGTCCACAGACTACCCAGGCAGATAGGCCTTAAACCAGCCATGGGTTATATGCTGACAGGCCGACATATGAGTGCCGAGCGAGCGTACCAGCTTGGACTTGTGAATGACGTGGTCCCGGCAGACCAGCTGCTGAAGACGACTGAAGGCTATGTCAGCGATATCCTGAGATGCGCGCCACTTTCTGTCAGGGCCACAAAGGAAGCGACCATGCGCGGGCTGGACTATGCCCTGCCGACCGCCTACTACACGCCTTACGAATCAGAGCAACTTCGCCAGAAGAGCGACGATACACTTGAGGGTCCTCGCGCATTCGCGGAGAAACGCGATCCAATCTGGAAAGGACGCTAGTTCAAACGCCTGCACCTGTGACTAGTCCGGTGACCAGCCCGGGCGCGTCCCCTATTTTCTGCCTGGGTTTCGAGAACCCCAGAGTTTCGCGACCGCGATATCTTTGCCGATACAACCCACCAGAATACAGAACAGACCCGCACCGCCAAATACCACGACCGGAATCATGTAATCCCACTCTCCCGCCGGGGCCAAAAATAAACTCAGACTGGCAAGAAAAAGAAACAGAATACTGATGACCAGCAGAATAATGCGGTGCGATGGCTTATAGACGTAGTGATAGTCCGGGTCACTGTCACCCCGCTCAAGAGGGGCCAGCAACGGTTTGAAAATCCTGCGAAGCAAAGATTTCATTAATGGTCCGCCGCCCCTTCCCAACCGTGGCTATGGCCATGGGTAATTTCCTCAGGCCTCGCATCACGGATATCCTTAATCGAGACATTAAACGTCACCGACATCCCCGACAGGGGATGGTTGGTGTCCACATCGACGTTGAATTTTCCGACCTTAATGATCACCACGTCCTTGGGTCCGTCTTTGGTGTTTACCTTTACCGCCATGCCGGGCTGGTACCGTTTTTTCTTGTTTAGCAGGTGCTTGATCGGTATTCGCTGGACCGACCCTTCCTTGCGGATGCCATAGGCTTCTTCCGGACGCAGGGTGACACTCACCTGCTCGCCTTTATCTTTTCCTTCCAACGCCCGCTCCAGCGCCGGCATCAGGTTTCGATATCCGCCATGAAGGTAAATCATGGGTTCATCCTTCATGTTGTTTTCCACTTCCTCCCCGGCTTCATTTTCCAGCACATAGTGAAAGGCAACGACTTTGTTTTTCTCGATTGGCACGACTTCTCCTGATTTTTCGGTAAAGGGGGTCGGATAAATGGGGTCGGAGTAAAATTATCACCACCTTTGCCGCTTTAAAGACCATTGATATTGAACAATCACTATCACCATTCTTAAGAACAGAGACGGTAAGGATAATTTTACTCCGACCCCTTCACTGCGACCCCTCACTGTAGTACTGTATATATAACCAGTACTTTTAAAACGCACAGTAACCCCACACATGTACGCAGAGCTGCATTGTATAAGTAACTATTCCTTTTTAAGAGGGGCTTCGCACCCTGAGGAACTGGTAAAGCAAGCGGCACATCTCGGTTACTCGGCCATTGCGATAACCGATGAATGCACCATGGCCGGCGTTGTGAAAGCCCATGTTGCCGCAAAGGAATGCGATATAAAACTGATTGTTGGCAGCGAATTTCGGCTGGACGAAGAATTGCTGCTGGTAATGATCGCCCCTAACCGAACCGCCTACGGTCAGATCTGCAACCTGATCACGATTGGCCGGCGGCGTGCCGATAAAGGCGAGTACCGAATATCACTGAGGGACCTCGAACTGGCAACCGACCAGTGCCTTGCTATCTGGATTCCAGGCAAAGCCATTTCCGACAAGGAAAAGGAGCACCACTATAAAAACTGCGAGAAGCTTAAGGCTATTTTTGGCAACCGACTATGGCTGGGCCTTGAGGTTTTCCCCGATGGCCAATCCATCGGCCAGCCGCTAAAGGGAGCC
>JABBBA010000208.1:3216-6520 GCA_018607685.1 K189A clade bacterium
TCGCAAGTGGTGATGTTCATATGCACCACCCTGATCGAGGCGCCCTGCTGGATGTGGTTTCTGCCGTCAGGATGCGACAATCCATTCAACTGGCGGGCCGGCTTCTCTGCTCTAATCGGGAGAAATACCTTCGAACCTACTCAACCCTTAGCCAGCTCTACCCGGAAGGCCTTCTAAACGCCTCGGTTCATATTGCCGATCTTTGCCAGTTCACCCTGGATGAGCTTCGTTACGAATATCCTGAAGAACTCGTACCACCAGGGCTCTCTTCGTCACAATACCTCAGGCAACTCACAGAACACGGGGTAAAGAAACGATGGCCGTCAGGCGAGCCCACACATATACGTGAATTGATCGAAAAGGAACTCTCCCTGATCAAAGAAATGCAATACGAGTATTTCTTCCTGACCGTGTTCGATATCGTCCAGTTCGCAAGAAGCCAGGAAATCCTCTGCCAGGGCCGTGGCTCTGCTGCAAACAGTGCCGTTTGTTACTGCCTTGAAATAACAGAGGTAGACCCGGTAAAAATAAGCCTGCTGTTTGAACGGTTTATCTCAAAGGAGAGGAACGAGCCACCTGATATCGATGTTGATTTCGAACACGAAAGACGCGAAGAAGTTATCCAGTACATATATAAAAAGTACGGTCGCCATCGAGCAGCTATTGCTGCAACTGTGGTCACCTACAGACCAAAAAGTGCCATCAGGGATGTCGGCAAGGCCCTTGGACTGGACCTGCAACTGGTCGACCATCTTGCCAAGTCTTTGTCATGGTGGGATAAGCGGGAAGAACTGCAGGCCCGCTTCGAAGAAGCCGGTGTTAATCCACGCAGCGCGATTATTGACCAGTTCCTGACCCTTGTGGATGCCATCCTGGGATTCCCACGTCACCTGTCCCAACACGTAGGCGGGTTCATCATCTCAAGTGGGCCCCTGTCTCACCTTGTGCCGATTGAAAATGCCTCCATGGAGGATCGAACGATTATTCAGTGGGACAAGGATGACCTTGAATCCCTCGGGCTACTCAAAGTCGATGTCCTGGCACTTGGCATGTTGACGGCGATTCGTAAGAGCATCGACATGATCAATGATTATCGAAGCTCCAACCTCAGTCTCGCCAGTATTCCCGCAGAAGACCCCCTGACTTACAAAATGTTGCAGACGGGTGACAGTATCGGGGTGTTCCAGGTCGAATCCCGGGCGCAGATTTCAATGCTGCCAAGACTAAAACCCAAAAACTTCTACGACCTGGTGATTGAAGTGGCGATTGTTCGCCCCGGCCCGATACAGGGCAATATGGTTCACCCTTACCTGAAGCGGCGTAATGGTGAAGAAAAAGTCACCTATGCTAACGATGCTGTTAAGTCGGTACTTGGACGCACACTCGGCATTCCCATCTTCCAGGAACAGGTCATAAAACTCGCGGTGGTTGCCGCCGGCTTCACCCCCGGGGAAGCCGATCAGCTAAGACGGGCTATGGCGGCCTGGAAACGAAAAGCCGGCCTGGGAAAGTTCCAGGAGAAGCTGGTTAACGGCATGCTGGAAAGGGGCCATGACCGCGACTTTGCTGAACGCATTTTCGAGCAAATCAAGGGCTTTGGTGATTATGGTTTCCCGGAGTCCCATGCTGCCAGCTTTGCCCTGCTGGTTTATTTTTCTGCCTGGCTGAAACGGCATGAGCCTGCGGCATTCTACTGCGGCTTGCTGAACAGCCAGCCGATGGGATTCTACTCACCTTCTCAGCTGGTACAGGACGCCAGACGACACAGTATTGAAGTGCGGCCGGTCGACATCATGAACAGTGAATGGGAGTCCACACTTGAAGCACCGGCCTACCAGGGTGAAATTGCAGCCAAACAACCCGCAATCCGCCTGGGCTTTCAGCGAATCAAGGGTTTTAAGGCCGATTCAGCAGACAGGGTTATCCATGCAAGAAACCACTACCCTATCCAGAACATCAAGGATGTCGCCAAACGTGCACGACTGGACAAAGGCGATCTGGCCAGACTGACCGAGGGGGGTGCCTTTAAAAGCCTCTCGGGACATCGCTACCAGACTCACTGGCAGGTCAGTGGTCTATTACCGCCCTCTCCTCTTCTTGATAAAGCACTTGAAGTCGCAGAACCAAATCAACCATATTCTTCCCAAACCTATGCTGAGCAAAAATATCAGGAAGAAACACCCGTGTTACTACCTGCCCCCCTTGAAACAGATGACCTTCGAGCCGACTACACCAGCCTTGGCCTGACACTGGGCAGGCACCCAATGGCATTGCTTAGGGAAAAACCGAACACGCCCTTCAGGCAATGTAAAACGGCGGTTGAACTTCAGGCGCTTAATCACGGCAGGTTCGTTCAGGTTTCGGGGATTGTGACCGGCAGGCAACGGCCTTCATCCGCTTCCGGAGTATTGTTCCTGACACTGGAGGATGAAACCGACAACATTAACGTGGTGATTTGGACGCGTATCCTTGAAACCTATCGCGCCGCCGTCGTACAGGGGCGCCTGCTCAAGATAAAAGGCGTACTGGAGCGTCAGGCGTCTGTTATTCATGTGATCGCGGGGCACGTTGAAGATCTTAGCCAGCATCTGGAACATTTTTCATTGAAATCCCGCGACTTTCGCTAAAAACCAGGCATTCGTTAGACACCAAACATTCATTAAAAACCAAACATGAGGGGGTGCCAGTGTGATCAGTTCCGTATGATTTTTTATCTCATCTTCGCCCGTGCGGACAAACTGTTTGATTGATTTGTCGTAAGGGTTATCGACCCTTGAACGTCGGCTTTCGTTTTTCGAGAAAGGCTGAAATCCCTTCCGTCTTATCTTCAGTCAGCAGCAGTGCTCCCTGGGCAAACTTTTCCATCGCCAGTGCTGCTGCGAGAGAACCCTCCATCCCCTCGTGCACCATGGTCTTCATAAACTGCGGCACAAAAGGCGCGAACCCGGCGAGATGCTCTGCCATACGACCTATCTCTGGCAGCAATTCTTCGGGCTCAACCATCCGTGTGACCAATCCAATCTGCAATGCGCGGTCGGCATCAATAGGTTCACCCATCAACATCATTTCCATTCCCCAACCCTTCCCCACTAAACGAGGAAGCCGAGCGGTAGCACCGCCCCCCGGAATAATGCCCAACTTGCCTTCCGGCGTCGCGAACCGACTTTGCGGGGTACAGACACGCAGGTCACAACCCAGCGCTATTTCCAAACCACCCCCCATGCAAATGCCGTCGATCGCCGCGATGGTCGGCTTGGGTGTGGTCTCCAGTTGCGCGGCTAACCCCTGAACAATTGGCTCCATC
>JABBBA010000208.1:6530-9330 GCA_018607685.1 K189A clade bacterium
GCGGGCTGCGGTCGTAGCGTATGTTGTCAAAGCTCATGGTTTTGGCGTCATCATTCAGGCGACCGCGAGGATACCTCAATCATCCAATGATTTCTAAGCCTACGGATACTTGAGTTCCCGCAATAGGCTCAACCAGAGCTCGAAAAGCCAGTAATCCCGGAACTGAGTTGCATTAGGACTTTTGGACCGCATGCCAGTGTTCAGCAATGCCAAAGCCTGTTCTGCCATCCCAATCAAACTCAACCAGCCCCTCGTTGATGAAAGTGGCACCACCGGGCATTGGCACTTTTGTCGGACAGACGTTGAGCACCTGTCCCGTGATCTCAATTTCCTCACCACCCTCAATTTTACCTGTCAGACGAACTCGTTCGTGCAGGATGGAATTTGATTTGTATTCGGTGGTGATGACCACGTCATTGAGGCGCATTGATCGGCCATCTCGCTGAATCCAGCCGCCACCTCTTATCTCACCTGAAGAATTCCTGGAGGCAGCCCCACCCATTGCAGCATCAGGACCGAAGTTCATTGAAAACCAGTTCACAAAAGGATTGGGGTTGTCCGGGGTTGAAAACGAAGGCGTTGATGCTTCATCTCCATCCCTCTGACCCGCGCCCCAGTCTCTTGGTCCCCATGACTTGTCCCGAACACCGTAGCCATCGACCTGCCAGGACTGATCACCGAGTCTAATGCTACCCGTTACTCTGCCGCTTTGTTCAAAGTGACCGTAGGCACCAGAAGAACTGTCGTCGGAATGAGTGAAGTGAGGCTCAGTAATGCAATCAAAAACCAGCTTCATATCCAGGTGTTCAGCTTCAAACCAGCCTTCCGGCCTCTCCTTGCTCCTTTCCAAAAGGATGCTGGCATCCGGGATGTCCTGTGCCGGACCAATGTATTCAATCTGCCACTTACCGTGAGGCTCGATACACTTTATCGTCAGATTGCCAGCCTTCAGGTCGTTATCGTAGATCGTCAGGTCGTTCTCTATATCCCGTCGACCGTAGGTGAAGGCAACCCTGCGGTCTTCAAGGTAGATCACATGCAATGCATCGGCCCAGCCATCGCCTGGCCGAAATCCCATTCTGGTAAACATGCCCACCTTTGAAACAGGATCGATGAAATTGAAATAGTAGCTCTCGCTCCAGGCCGGCTCATCCGCCGTGGGGTGCATGTTTTCGTGGTTGATGTCACTGGAAGTCATGGAGTATTTCACCTGATGGAGTTGACTGGATTTGGTGAAGAATAACAAACATACGATTTATGAAAAGATTACTTTCTATAGTGTCCTGGCATTGCAACGCAATGAGGTACGGGGGACACTAACAACATGATGCCAAGCAACATAAAGAAAGCTGTCTGTTTGATCAGCCTGACGTGGCTTACTGCGCTAAACGCCGGCGCCGAATTACCCACTGAAACGTATGGGCAGTTAACACTGGACACCCTGCCGCAACACACTTTGCTGATTAACACATTTAGCCAGAATGCTGTTTTGTTCGACGCAGACACACAAAACATGCTCGGTATGATTTCAACGGGCATCGGTGCAAATGCTTTTGAAGTGGATCGTGAAAAAGGCGTCATCCACACAGCAGAGACCTACCTGAGCAGACACACCAGGGGACAACGTACCGATGTCATCAGTACCTACGACATCAGGACACTGTCACCCATCGGTGAAATCACGATCGCACCAAAGCACGCTAGTGGTTCCCCAATGCGCCACTATTCGGGCATTGTGAAAGACGGCAAGGCCGAACTTATGCTCGTCAATAACATTACCCCTGCCGTATCGATTTCTGTCGCCGACCTGACGTCTGGAAAGTTTCTCGGCGAGATACCGACCGCCGGTTGCGGCATGATTTATCCTGCGCAGGGATTGTCGTTCCTGCAACTCTGCGGAGACGGCAGCGCTCAACTGATTACACTGAATGACAGGGGCGAAGAATTATCACGGGTTCGATCGAACACTTTTTTCGACCTGGAAGCTGACCCTTTGATGGAGAAACCAGCCCGCAGCGAGTCTGGATGGGTCTTCAACACCTTCCACGGTAAGGTGTTCCAAATCACCACTGATAAAGGGCAGATCCGGGTCAGTTCATTGTTTCAGGTGGGAAACGGTGATGGCGGCTGGAGGATTGGCGGCATGCAACCCGTTGCTATTCATCGATCTTCACAAACGCTTCTGCTGCTGATGCACCAGGGTGGTGAAAACACCCACAAAGACCCAGGTACTGAAGTCTGGTATATCAACCTGAAGACAGGCGCCACGATACATCGACTTGCCCTGGCAGTGCCCGCCAACTCTATCGAGGTATCACAGGATGCATCTGCACTGCTGTATGCGGGGTCGATTGTAGAAGACCAGGTACAGATCATTGATCTGAAAACAACGGTAACTATGGGCACGATTTCGGGCATAGGGCTACCAACCATACTGCAGAACCTGTAAATGCTTGACCCGGTAATCCTCTATAGCCTCATTGGCGGTTTCGCCCTGCTATTCGCGCTTTCTGCGCTGGAAAAGTTTCAGGACATGCCTGCCTTTCAACTCAAGCTGGAAAACTATCAGGTGCTTCCTGCGGTACTCGCGCCAGGAATAACGAATGTCGTTTTTATGATAGAAATTGTAGCCACAACATTGTTACTGACACCGGCTTATCTTTATGGCCTGGCACTGTCAGCGGTATTGATGTTGGCTTACACCTCAGGAATAGCGATTAACCTCAAAAGGGGA
This sequence comes from K189A clade bacterium, assembly GCA_018607685.1. Classification (GTDB taxonomy): domain Bacteria; phylum Pseudomonadota; class Gammaproteobacteria; order Pseudomonadales; family Azotimanducaceae; genus UBA9659. The sequence goes on from JABBBA010000208.1 coordinate 9,265, forward strand.
CGAACTCACATAGATTGCGGCTGTCTCGGCTCCCTGGGCGATGGTATCAGTGGTTACCACCTGCTC
>JABBBA010000087.1 GCA_018607685.1 K189A clade bacterium
ACATTGGTCATAGGAACCGAAGATTCTGGTTGAGGAATCCCGGATAGGGCGGTATCAATTTCTGCGGGCGTTACCACCAGTAACGAAGCACATTCATCTATATTGACGTCTGTTTCAACGCTGCAATGGTTGGCGACCGCAACCAATCGCGTTAGTAACGGTGAACCATGCAAAGTTGACAGGGCCCGGTCGCAGTAAGTCAGGGCATCGGTGACCTCGGGATCGGGTATCGAGAGGTTCTGGCCGATTAGTCGACAGGTGAGCATTGTTAGGTGTGCGAGCGCAGGATCAACCAGGTGAGCCAGCACAAGTCCGATCCGGGATGTTCGCTGGTGTTGCCCGTTCAGGGCGCTGATTTCTTCCAGACTGACCTGATTGGCGATGGTGAGAGTACCCCGCCTCAGGTCTTCAAGCGTAAAGGCGTCATGCCATTTGATGAGCTGTTCTGGTGGTCTGGCAGCGAGAAAGGGCAGGAGTGTTACGACATGAGATTCGAGTGTCTCGACCCAGGTTGGGTCATCTGTATTACCCGACTCATACAGGTTGAGCAAATTTAAGAGCGTCTGAGGCCCCGTGGGAGAAGTGTTCCCCACTTGTATGCTGTTTCTTGGGGAAACGTCAGCAGACTGCATTCGGTGATACTAGATTAATATTCGTATTTAAACAACAACTTATAAGGTTTCACTAAGATCTTTTGTTGGAAGTGCGCGTAAGTTCACGAAGTTCTCCAGTCGAGATAGGCATCAATCAATTCGATCATGCGTTTTTGGCCAAAACTGGGTTCATGTCCCCCATGAACGACCTCAACAGGCAGCTCACGAAGGCGTTTCATCGTGTTGAGGTAATCCGGGATGCTCGACCCCGGTAGCTGGTCCAGAAGCTCACCGTCGTACAGGGCATCGCCTGAGAAAAGTGTGCTGCTCGATGGGTCCCAGAGTCCAATACTGCCCGGTGAATGACCTGGCAGGTGGTATACCGTGAGTGCTTTATTACCAAGGTCGACAATATCGCCTTCATTGAGCTGACGGGTGATACTGGTCGAGGTGACCTGATAATTTCTGATGTCGTAGTTTTCGTCCGGCCGTGCGTTGATAAGGTAGTCCTGGTAATCATCAGTACGAAGCACAGCCCGGTAGTCCTCCGGGAAGTCATCAACCCTGAGCCAGCTGAACTCCGAGTAATCCAGCATGGCGGCTGCTTCGCTGCTGTGCATCATTCGTTCATCGAATTCGTGCAAACAACCCACATGGTCGTAATGGATATGAGTCGCCAGCGCCATCACGGGTTTGTCGATCATGTCTGCAATGGCGCTTTTCAGGGAACTAACACCGAGTCCGGTATCGATCAGCAGATCCTTATCACGGCCCCGAAGGTGCCAGATGTTGCACCTCAGAAACGGATGTACATGTGGTTCATAAATTAGCGTCAGTTCGTTGGTGAGCTTTCGGGTGTCATACCAATGGTCGGCAACTCGTAGCATGGCGTTTTCCTATCAAGGGTAGAGGGCTTAGTTTATGCTTCCTTGTTTTGGTCGGGCAATGAATGATGCTGGGATATGAACTCCACGATCTGGTCGGAAATATAGGCGTATTGTGCATTCTAGCGACCTATTTGCTTCTGCAGATCGAACGGATCGAACCGACCAGCCTGATTTATTCCGGGCTCAATGCGCTGGGTGCGGGGATGGTGCTGGTCTCCCTGATGGTCGAATTTAACCTTAGCGCTTTCATTATTGAGTCGGCCTGGCTGGCGATTTCAGTATTCGGTATAGCGAGACAATTCTTTAAGGCTGATCCCGCCTGACCCATGTCGCAGTTATTCTCCCGAATTAATGGTGTTATTCGCCCTGCAGGCCACGTGTTCTATGGCTGGTATATCGTCAGCGCCGCGGGTGGTTTGCAGCTTCTTTCCGGGTTGTTGTGGATGCACTCCTATGGCGCTTATGTTGTCTTGCTGCAGGAAGAGTTCGGTTGGAGTAAAGCGCTGGTGGCCGGTGCCTTTGCGCTGACACGAATCGAAAGTGGGATTCTTGGGCCCCTGCAGGGGTGGCTGACGGACAAGTATGGTCCCCGGATTGTGTTGGGTGTGGGGGTCGTGATTTTCGGGATTGGGTTTATGGCGTTCAGCCAGATCACAACCCTGCTCGAGTTCTACCTGACGTTTGCACTCATCGCCGTTGGTTCCAGCCTTGGCGGGTTCGCGACGGTGATGGTGTCTATCGTGAACTGGTTCAGCCGTCACCGGGCGAAGGCAGTTGCCCTGTCGCAGATGGGTTACTCGCTGGGTGGGCTCGCGGTCCCGGTTGTTATTCTTTGCCTTGAAGCATTCGGTTGGCGGGCGACGGCTTTCTATTCCGGTGTCATGGTCATAGTGGTTGGTTTTCCGTTGATTTTCCTGGTGCGTCATCGACCCCAGGACTACGGGGAGGTAGTAGATGGTGGTAGTCAGCTAAATAGCGACGGAACGCCAATGCTGTTTACCAGTGGTCGTGATTTCACCGCTCGTCAGGCCATGCGAACCTCTTCTTTCTGGCTGATCTCCATGGGGCATGCGTGTGCGCTGTTAACGGTATCGGCGATCATGGTTCACCTGGTTTCACACATGACCGAGGGTATGGGCTATTCCCTGTCCCAGGCGGGCCTTGTCGTAGCGGCGCTGACTGGCTTCCAGATGTTGGGGCAGATAGGCGGGGGCTTTATCGGTGACCGATTCAATAAACAGCTGATCTGTGTGATTTGCATGATCTTCCATACCGCCGCGCTATTCCTGATCGCGAACGCGACAGCATTATGGATGGTCATTCTGTTCACCGCGATGCACGGTCTTGCCTGGGGTATTCGAGGACCTTTGATGGTAGCGCTGCGCGCCGACTATTTTGGTCCATCATCCTTTGGCACCATCATGGGGTTCTCTTCGTTGATTGTGATGTTGGGCATGTCTATAGGGCCGGTATTTGCCGGGTACATGGCCGACGTTCAGGGCGATTATGTGATCGGGTTTAGTGTGCTGGGTATTGGCGCGCTCCTTGGGTCCTTATGTTTTGTGTTTGCACGGGCCCCGGTACATCCTGATGGTGATAAACTGATTAGCGAGAAGTGAAGGCGTGTGCTGGATAAGGGTGTTAGCGAAATGGGATTGACCAGAAGTGGTTACCTGAAGGCGATGGGTATTGATGTTTGGACATCGCGATCTGCCCCTGCGCCTGAGGTAGTTGCGGAAGCGGAACTCACCACCCAGCGCGCTAACAGCCAGGCCGCTGTGTCCACGCAGCCGGTGGTTGAGCGGGCTAAGGAAGTTAAGAAAGCTAAAGCAGATGCGCCGGTTCAAGCCGATCCACCGGCAACAGATAAAGAAATCCCCAGATTCATGTTGGCGTTGTTTCACTATGAAACGATTGGCATCTGTCTTTCGCTGGGCGCGGAAAGCGATCTCCCCCGAAGGTTTTGTGACGATTTGGCGCGCGCGATGGGCGGCAATGTTCAATCCGTACGTTACCAGTTGCTCAAGTGGCCGATGCTAAGCACCTCGGGCATTGATCAATCCATCAATGCGGCGCGAGAGGTCGTTACCCAGAAATTCCGGCAAATGCCTTCCCGGGTACTGGTGTTCGGGGACGATGTCGGTGAGTACTACAATCCGCTGCGTGACCTGGCGCCCATGTCCGTGGGGGCGGTTGGTGCCCAGACATTTTTGAAGATACCATCCCTGAAAGACTTTCTTGTGTCGGGCTCATCCAAGCGCGAACTGATGCTGGCAATGCATCATTGGCGCAGCAGCGAGACGCCCTGATGTCCAGTGAGCTTCGTCGTATGCAGCTGGGCGATCTGCCTGATGTGCTTCGAAACGAGCGACGGGGTTATACCCACCCCTGGACCGAGGGCGTATTCAAGGACTGTCTCGGGAATGGCCAGGAATGCTGGTTGTTGATGTATAGCGATACAACCGTTGGTCATGGCATCCTGTCTGTCGCGGCCGGTGAGTCGCACCTGCTGAATGTTTGTGTTCACCCGGACTATCAGGGACACGGTTTTGGTCGCATCCTGGTCGAGCACCTGCTGAAGAGGGCCCGGGCAGGCAAGGCATCAAAGATTTTCCTTGAGGTGAGACCCTCGAATGTGGCGGCCTGCGAACTGTACGATAAACTCGGATTCAATGAAGTCGGTATCAGGGAAAACTACTACCCGTCTTTCATCGGTCGGGAGGACGCGCTGGTCCTGGCCAAAGAACTACTCTGACGGTCAACTGTACCTGCACGGTTCCCGTCTATATAATGCCGCGGCTTCCGCAACGACTCCAATAGATACCCATGATTGAGCAAGAGGTCGACAAACGACGAACCTTTGCGATTATCTCGCACCCGGATGCGGGTAAAACGACCATTACTGAAAAGCTTTTGCTGTTTGGAAAGGCGATTCAGCTGGCGGGTACAGTTAAGTCCAAAAAATCTGATCGCTATGCAGCGTCCGATTGGATGGAGATGGAGAAACAGCGGGGTATCAGCGTCTCCACCTCTGTTATGCAGTTCCCCTATAAGGGCCGAATCGTCAATCTGCTCGACACCCCGGGTCACGAAGACTTTTCCGAAGACACCTATCGAACACTAACAGCGGTGGATTCCGTTTTGATGGTGATTGACGGCGCGAAAGGTGTCGAAGACCGAACCGTCAAGCTGATGGAAGTTTGCCGACTTCGTGACACGCCGATTCTCACCTTCGTTAACAAACTTGATAGAGAGGTCAGGGACCCCATCGATGTGATGGATGAGGTGGAGTCCGTTTTGAAGATTGCCTGCGCCCCCATCACCTGGCCTATTGGAATGGGCAGTCGCTTTAAGGGTGTCTATCACCTCTATGACGATGAGATTCATGTGTTTGAGCCAGGGCAGGGCAATGTTGCTTCAGATGCGCGAATTATCAAGGATCTTGGCTCTGCGGAAGCAGAAGCGTTTCTGGGTGATGATCTTGAAGAGTTCAGAGATGAAATTGAATTGGTGAAAGGTGCGAGCCCCGAATTTGATCAGGAAGCCTATCTTGCGGGTGAACTGACACCGGTTTATTTTGGCACGGCGCTTCGAAACTTCGGTGTGAACCAGATGCTCGATGGTTTTATTGACTATGCGCCAGCACCGCTACCCCGTGCGACAAACTCTGACGTCGTCGATTCCAAAAGCGAAGAATTCACCGGGTTTGTTTTTAAAATCCAGGCGAATATGGATCCCAAACACAGGGACAGAATTGCCTTTATGCGAGTCTGTTCAGGACAATATTCCCAGGGCATGAAAATGCGCCACGTGAGAATAGGTAAAGAGGTCAGGGTCAGTGATGCTGTGACGTTTCTGGCCGGTGAGCGTTCCGCGGCGGCGGAGGCATTCCCCGGAGACATTATTGGCCTGCATAATCACGGTACTATTCAAATTGGTGACACGTTTACCAGCGGTAGAGACCTGAAATTTATCGGTGTGCCGCACTTTGCACCGGAGCTGTACCGCCGTGTTCGGTTGAAGGACCCACTGAAAAGCAAACAACTCAGGCAAGGTTTAACCCAGTTGTCAGAAGAGGGTGCGACCCAGCTATTTATGCCATTGACGAACAATGATCTGATTGTTGGTGCCGTGGGTGTTCTTCAGTTTGATGTGGTCGCCTTCAGACTACGAGATGAATACAAAGTCGATTGCGGATATGAGTCGGTAACTATCTCAACCGCAAGATGGGTGTACTGCTCAGATGAAAAAATGCTCGCCGAGTTCAAGCGAAAGGCGGAAGGACATCTGGCCGTTGATGGTGGTGGTCATCTGACCTACCTTGCACCAACCTCTGTGAACATGTCCCTCACCCAGGAACGGTGGCCGGATATCGAGTTCCGAGCGACAAGAGAAATCGACTAAGTCTTTTTTTACGTGATAGTGCAGTCCTGCACTATCACGCGGGTCGCGTGCCTCGGCACGCTCGCGCCACACTAAGTGATTTCATCACTTAGTGTGCGACCTGGCCATCCATGGCCAGGCAGCTTATTTGAACGATGAGGTTTTTCGTGCGGTGATTGAGATTGCTGTGCCAAGGCACGCGACCCGTAGAAAAACACACGAAGTGTTTTTCTATTAAATTAAGTCATATCGTCGTAGGGGTTTTCGATGTTGAGACTTATTTCTTTTTCCTGGCCTGGAATGGAAATGCCTTCGGAGGAGATCTTTAGTTCTTCGCCTTCAATGACACCCACGCCGAAGTTGTAGATCGTGGAATTCTCACCGGCAATCATCGACGCGTCATAGGCGTCGATGTTTTCTCTGACTGACTCATTAAGACCCGCGTGTTTGATGAGCGCATCCTTGCCATGCTTTTTCCGAAGCATTTCTGTGACCACATAAGGGCCAAGTACGGCGGCGGTGGCATTGTTGCCCCCGAATCCCTTGGAATTGATAAATACCGAATCAATATCAGTCTCGCCGACCTCTCGATGTTTTAGCAGGAAGTCGAGATGGCTCTGGTGCACGTCATCTGCAATATTTTCTGAGGTAACGATTCCCGGAATGATCCCGTCGTTCCACACACCCAGAGATGCGATGAGCTGGTCAGCGGACGCGCAGGCCAGGGAATGGCCAATGTAAGACTTTATTGCTGCGACCGGTAACTTCTCGATGCCAAATGCTGCTGCCAGTTCGTTAAATATATGGGATTCGGTGACTCGGTTCTGCGGGGTGCTGGTGCCATGGGCCTGTATGTAGGATCGCTGTCGCAGTGACTCTTCACCGAGGATGGAGCGCACTACGCCCATTGCCTTGCCAACCGTCATGTAGTTTCCAATACCAGGTCCTGGAATCGATTTCTTGAATCCATCTGCGTTGATAAAGACATCGGCGACGGCGCCGTAGATATTAACGCCAAGTTCCAGCGCTAAATCATCATCAAACAGGACAATGAATTGGGACCCCTCAGACAGGGTAAAGCCGCAGTTTTCTGCGAACGGGCGACATGCCCGGCGATGATCTGCTTCACCGCCATCAATGCCATCAATTTTGTTGAGTGCTTCATCTTCCGCCAGGGCACCCATCGTGCGATAACCTTCGATGACGTCCGGGGTCAGTGGCGCTTCACTTGCGCCGACAAGAACCGCGCGGGATTTACCCGAGCGAATGTCCTGAACGCCCTGGCGCAGGTTATACAGGAAGGTTGCGCAGGCACCGATGTTTGCACCGGTAGTGCCCATATTGCCAAGAATATAAGCGTTTACGAAATCCGCGGTCATCTCGGCGAGACCCAGGGGCAGGTTTTTCGAGGTCACGCGCTTGCCCATCAGTCCTGCCTGTAACAGTCCGCCGGAGCCATTAGCATCCAGTTGTCCCATTGCGCTGCTCGCATAGACCGATATCTGGTCAGCAGGTACTCGTCGCCTGACTTCATCCCAGTGAATACCAAGAGAGTTCAGTGCATCGGATGCGCCGAATACAGTGAGTTGTAATCCGCGCGGATGGTTACGTGACTGGTATAACTTTTCCGGTTCGAAACCCGATGGCAATTGTCCTGCCGCCAGTACCCGGGATGATCGTGTGTCATTGAACAGTATGTCCAGGTTGCCCTTAACGGTGACGTTCACGCCGTCGCCGGTATCCTCAACGATCCAGTCAGCCGGAAAGTTGTCAGGCATGTGGTTTCGCTTGAGCGAAAAACTGATGGACTCGTCGGATGTACCTTTTATCGTCGCTCGCTTGTGCAGAGGGATCGAATTGGCATCAAAAAGATTGGTTTCAAGGCGCCTGACCAGGGTGTGGTCAAGCATCGCTTTTCTGGCGTCCGCCGAGGTCGAATCCGTACGATTCATGAGCGCGGCAAGTGAGGCGAAGGTTTTGTCCTGTGCAGCCGAGTCCAGTTCATCGATCACCATACGCCGGTAACCATGATGAGATGAGCTTCGGCCGGCGGGATTAACACCGCCAAAGCCAACAATTACCGGCAGGCGTGACAAAACATCAGCTCCTAAGTGCCTAATTCAATTGAATAATGAAATTTATTGTACGTGGTTGAATGGGGCTTGTCGCTACACCATCTCAATGGCAACGGCGGTTGCTTCGCCGCCACCAATACACAAAGAAGCAATGCCTCTTTTCTTGCCGAGTTTCTTCAGCGCGTACATCAACGAAACGATGATTCTGGAGCCGGTAGAGCCAACAGGATGACCCTGTGCACAGGCGCCGCCATGGATGTTTACTTTTTCAGGATCCAGCCCGAGTTCGCGGGTAGCTAACATCGTTACCATCGCGAATGCCTCGTTTATTTCGAACAGGTCAACATCGTCTTTTGACCATCCGGTTTTCTCGAGCAGCTTCTCGATTGCACCGATAGGCGCGATCGTGAATTCCGATGGATGCCGTGAGTTCGTGGTGTGGGCCACAATCCGCGCCATGGGTGTCAGGCCCTTTTCCTTCACTGCAGCTTCGCTAGCCAGGATCAGTGCAGAGGCACCGTCTGAGATAGAACTCGAGTTTGCCGCGGTAACCGTACCGTCTTCCTTGAAGGCAGGTCTCAGGGTTGGGATTTTGTCGATTTTTGCATTGTGTGGTTGTTCATCGTCGGTGACGATCGTTTCACCTTTACGGGATTTCACGGTCACGGCAACGGTTTCATCTTTGAGCGAACCATCGTCGATCGCGTTCTTTGCCCTGGTTAGAGATTCAATGGCAAATGCGTCCATGTCTTCTCTGGTGAGTTGGTATTTGTCCGCAATTTCCTGGGCGAACGAACCCATGAGTCGTCCGGTCTTTGCGTCTTCAAGCGCGTCGGTGAACATGGAGTCCTGGATTTCACCGTGTCCCATTCGCATGCCGCCCCGTGCTTTTGGCAACATATAGGGGGAATTGGTCATGCTTTCCATTCCACCCGCCACCATGATTTCGTTAGAACCAGCTTTGATGAGGTCATGCGCCAGCATCGTTGCTTTCATCCCGGAACCACAGAGTTTGTTAATCGTGGTCGCGCCTGATTCCACTGGAATACCGGCGTCCATCGCGGCCTGTCGTGCAGGACCCTGGCGCAGTCCATTTGGCAGGACACAGCCCATGATGACTTCCTGAACATCTTCGCCCTTGAGGTTGGCGCGTTCGATTGCCTCGGCAATCGCGGCACTCCCCAGGTCAACGGCGGAAAGGTCACTAAAGCATCCTTGCATGCCTCCCATTGGAGTTCTGGCGCCAGCAGCGATATATACGGATTCAGTCATGGTCGGGTCCTGTTATTCGAGTTAGTCGATTAATGTACCAGTTATTATAGAGCCCTCAGCCCTGCTCGCCTAGAGCCATCAGGGACCTGAAT
>JABBBA010000046.1 GCA_018607685.1 K189A clade bacterium
AGGTTATCCACTGCCAGAGATTGAGGCCAAATACCGACGTGCCCGGCGGAGATGAAGCGTGGTGATGATGTGATGCCACAGTGGCAAACTCTCTTTGGCATCAACTGTCAGAAGGTGGCAAAGAGATCGTGTTGAGCATGAAGAGTTTCTGAACTGTTTCACGCCAACAATTCAGTCTAGTCCTGTGAAGAGATTCCGCATCCTGTCTACCAACTTCCGCTTTGGGTTGCGGGACTCCAGGCTATCACCTCATCTGAATCTGCTTTGCGCTCCATAGCAGCCACACCGGGAGCTAATGGTCCGACGCTGCTAACGTCCAAAAGCGGTAATCTTATCTGGTGTAGGTTCAATATTATTCGTATGACCTAATTCAGCTTTTTATCAATCCAATACTTCGTTCCCTGCAGGGTTGCCTGCAGCGCAAGCCCGGTTTCTGTTATTTGATAAAGGCTGACGCCATTTACAACTGTGCCTGCCACATTACCTTCAGCACCTTTTTCATCGGATTTGGCCGCTGCATCTGCTTGACCTGCGAAATCCCAACCGGAATTGATAAACCTATCCAGCGCTTTGCGAGTGTGGAATACAAATATTCCGCGAAAATCTTTGACCCCCAACCCAATGCCTACCCCTGCGCTACCCATTTTCATATAGGTATTTTTACCTGACTCATTATCGTGCACTACGCCGCTGCCGCCACCCGCTGACATGAAGATGACGTTGATCCCTATATTGGAAAATACCGCAGAACCGACGGCATTTGCTATTTCGGTGCGTGTAGAAGGTTTCTCCCGGTACAATTGCTCAAGCACTTCTGCGCGCATTTCCTGAATTTTGGCTCTCTTCTTATCCGCCTTGTCGGCAAAAACAGGATTGCAAAGAAAAATCATCGCTAAAGCAACGCTGAGTATTCTTGTCATCTATAGTTCCTTTTATTCGATTGGCGTTTTAATAATAATTCCCAGTCAGGGGAAAGGCTAACATAAAAGTACATACCGGCAGATTAGGGTCGGGAGCAGCGTTTCCCCACCCCTGGCAAAACTTCCGCTTTGGAGCAGTGAGCGATACTAGCTACCAGATATTCCTCGTCGCTAACGGCCAGAAGCTGTCTTCATACATAGAGCGTATTCCGCAAGGCGATACCCGTGACCGGTCGATTTTAAGCGCACTCTACAGGTTTGCACTATAATCTGGCGCGAAATCTTGCGGATTTATTTTTATGCAATATCAACAACCTGAAGCTTGCTCTTGTCTGTGTGGGCAGGTTAATTACAGCGTGACCAAGCCAACGCTAGTGCGATTCTATTGTCACTGCACAATTTGCCAATCTGTCTATCAAAAGCCTTTCGCTGATGCGACTGTGATAGCCGGTGGCGGCGTAGTGCATAGTGATGGGAGTCAGATCACATATCGGAAACTGCGCGCGTACCCCAACATTAATCGAGGTTTTTGTCCTTCTTGCGACATGCCGGTTCTCGCACTTTTGCCTTTAGTGCCGGGTGTAGGTTTAACGGCCATGACACTTAACTTTATCCCTGTTCATATGTATCAGAATCAGACGCATGTTAGACCGTGCGACATGCATATATTTTACGATAGCCGTGTCGCTGATATTGACGATGAACTACCCAAGCATGAAGGCTACCTGCGGAGCCAGGCTGCTGTTGTAGGTAAATTGATTTTCTAGAGAGTTGATGTTTCTGTTGTTCGGCCTTATGCACCAGACTACCTTCATCTGCCAGAATGAAAGAGGCCAGAGTGGAATTTTCGGTTATTCAATGCGGCTAGAACTCAGTCATCAGAGCAAATATGTGGTCATGAGCTTCGAAATCACCGGGTCTGATAGATGATTGTTCATACGCTTCGACAAGAAAAGAAATGAAGCCTGGCTGTCGCCTGAGCTGCGAAGAAAAATTGCTCAAATAGACCTTGAAAACTTTTTCGGGTAGCAAACCTGACTCGTAAGTTCCATTCACTTTGGATAGGAACGTTATCCACAATGAAGCCAAAGCACGGACTTGATCAGCTTCTTCCTTCGTAAATGTTGCATCACGCGATTCCAGTTTGACATTGAGTTCGGCAAGATGTGGATGCTCTAAGGGTAATCGGTAGATTCCCTGAATCGTATCAACTAATTCAGCTCTCGCTTCGCGAACACTGATTCGATTCGCAAGTCTTATTTGGCTTGCTACGTATACAAGCGACCCAATCACTGCAAGTGCGCCTATTCCTTCGACGAAAGCTGCTATTGCATCCCAGTTCATATTGATCCTCGCACTCTATGGCCGCGCCCAAGATTAAATAACGCCTCTATGTTGAATATCAACAAAATATCCTGTTTTACCAGTTTGGCGGAGGAATAGGTCGATCGCTGGCATTTCCATTGTGCGGGGCACGAGGCAGAACTCGACCAGAAGCAGCCTAAACCTTAACAGTTTCGCTCAAGCTAACTGTCGGACGTTACATCTGATACTTTGTAAATTTCGAGTGTTTCGATAGCATCTTGAGTCAACAGGCCATCGACATACTCTGCGAATCCAGCGTGGAAGAAGCCCCTTCTTTGTCGCCAATAGCGACCCATGCCAGGTAGATCTTTTACCGCGACTATCGCTGTGGTTACGGCTTCACGAAACTCCTCGTCTAAAGTCCCTTCCTTTGAGAGCAGATAGCTATTCTGCATAGCCAATATGGCTGCATGCATGGACATCATAAACTGAAATTCATCGTGAGCCGGGAGTGGCTCCAAGCTAGTCATCGCATTTAACCATGCATCGCTGGCCTGTCGATTTCTTCCCATTTCCAGATACCATGATTGCATTGCCATGGTTGCATCGCTTGCAGCCGCGGATCTTGCGGCAGAGGCGCTGTCGTTAACCTGAAGGCCGACATATATCAGCGAGACAATTACGGCAATCCCACCCACGATTTCTGCTACTGATGCAAAGTCTTCCAAATTCATAATCTGTCCTACGGCTAAAGGTCTGAGCCAAGGATAGACCGAAATCAAGTCAGGAGGATAGGGAGGCTTATCGCACCCTTCTCGTTCTGTGTCTTAAGGGCTGCTTCTGGTCGGCGGCGACGTTTAGTGACTGCCCTGGAGTGACTAACGCTTCAAAGCGATGAGCAGACGCCCTCTGACTCATGCGCATCGTAGCTTGCGTCCAACAGGCGTCATGCTTCTATCGCAGTAAACCACCAGAATTGGACGCTGCGGTAGCGGATAACAGATCGATTAGGTTGTTTGATCAGACAATAATTTGTGCTCGTTAATTTTTTGGAACCACTGTTTCAACAGAAAACTTCCTTCTTTTTCTGGTGTCTTTGCCACCAGCAGACTCATATGCTCTACAAAATCAGATCCAAAAACAGATTTATTAAGGTCCCAATAGACGCGAAACCCAGGGTATGCCAGCACCTGCGTGCTGATAGCTCTCGTATACCCCTGATAGGTTTCCTCGTCGAGAGTGCCATTTTTGTACTGATAGAATTGATTTTCAAAGTTAAGAAACAGCACTCGGCACTGTAACTGAAATTGAATCAAGGTCGACGGATCAACTTGCTCATCAAGCGTGTAGCCATAACTCCACGCTGCAACGTTGTCCTTTTCTGCGTAGGTAAGAAAGATATCGTTCCAGTTCTTAGTATTCACGAGATGTGTGGAGGATTTCACGGTCGTTGTATTTTGACGAACTTGAATGGCGAGATAGATCAAAGTTACGACAACTGCAATCGAGCCTATAAACTCACCCCAATTCCCCAATATCTCAGATAGCTCTATAAATGACATGGCCGAACCTTTTAATGAATTTGAAGATCATACCGTGGTTGAAATCACAGTCGATAGCTACCAAATATCTCTGGCGGCGTCTGCTTTACGCTCTATACCGAAGCAGGGATACGCCATTGTCTAGTGAGTTTATGTTCCGAAAAGATCGATCGCGGACCAGTCTCCGAGGGCAGGACGAATCAGTTGCCCAACAAACAACATGCTTAAGGAGCGAGCTGCCTGAAGGCTTCAGGAGGTCCAGCTGCAATTCGTTTGACGATGAGCTCAGCACACGCCTCAGGCGTTGCGGCCGAGGTGTCGACTTCTACGTCGTAAGTGTCATGAGCATGACAAGACTTAAAGTGACTTTCCGCCGTCCCCGGGAATCGCCCGAGTCGCTCGGCTTCACGTTGCTCAATCACCTCTAATGGGCACCGGACTCCAACGAAATATAACTGTTCGTCGGCCATTACCTCCAAATAATCGTCCAGAAAAGATCGATCGAGGATGATGTCATCAATAATGATGTTAAGACCTTCCCGTGCCAAAGAGAGGATTGCCCGGCGCATACCTCTAAGCAATTTTTGGCCATCCTCTCCAAACCTGACTTCGGTAAACGAATTGTTGTCGGCCTGCCTGACCGGAACAACGTTCAAACCACGTTCTCCCGTCGTCCCTGCGGGCGCATTCAAACCCCTAAACTTTGCCGGAAGCCCATCACGAAACTGATCAAGCGCAACGTGTTGGAAGGGTTCCTCCAGTCGCTCCTGCAGAGCGTGCGCGAGCGTCGTCTTTCCCGCACTCGAGGTACCGTTCAGAAATATGATGGTTCCAGATGCCATGCGTTTCCTGTATCGCTTGAATTTGGTTTGGGTGTTTAAGGCAGTGGTTTGTAACAGGCAACACGGATGCTGGCATACAGGAAGGTCATGCGCCAGCCCCTTCAGCACCTTTCTGCCATGGTATGCTGGCCCAATGGTTAGAGATGAATATGCGTAGGGATCATCGCCCGATCTGGCTTAAAAGTCTGCTGGAATCTTTTAATCGGACCTATGTTAACTGGCGTATCAAACCGCAGTTGGATTCTGTCGGAATCGATTTTCGCGTCATGTATCCACGCCATCTTCAATTGTCAGGCCCAAACATTCATATTGGCAACCATGTTCATCTCATGGCTTTGTATGATCGGCCCATCAGGTTGTCGGTTTTTGAAGGGCTAGGCGAGATTCGGGTTGGTCATTACTGCATCATTAATCCTGGTTCCAGGATCTCATCCGCCAACAGGATCATTATTGGTGAATCCTGCATGCTGGCAATGAATGCCTACCTCACCGATGCAGACTGGCATGACACTCAACACAGGAATTTTGCGCCCGGCAAAACAGCGCCGGTGACGCTGCAGGACAACGTCTGGATTGGCGAGAGTGCGCTGGTGGGGAAGGGCGTTACCATTGGGGAAAACAGCATCGTCGGCGCTTGCTCGGTTGTCACCAAGGATGTACCAGCCAATTCAATTGTCGCAGGTGTGCCCGCGAAAATAGTAGGCCAGGTTGATCCTGATGACCTGACGACGAGAAAGGCGATGTTTACGATGGATCAGCCTTATGACGAGTTTGAATTCGACTACTATTCGAAAATTTTGGGTGGTAATACACTCGCGGGCTGGCTTAGGGCATCGATCCTTCCCGGGCCTAACGACTAGCTATAAATTGCGGCTCGAAGCGTTTTAAGTTCTTCCGCGTCGATTTTATAACGTTGGGTTTCCGGGTTTTCCAGGTTTCGGGCCGCCATAATGCAGCCAATCTGGGCGCGTTCTTCCACATTCAGGTTATTCAAAATCCCGTAGGCATAGCCCGCACGGAAAGCATCTCCACATCCGGTGACTTCAACAATAGTCACATCAGGTACTGCATTCACGTGGCAAATACCTTCGCGGGTGAAAATGCCTACTCCTTTATCGCCGTGTGTCAGAACCACCTCCGGCACCTGGCCAAAGACTTCCTCATCGGTTAGCTCGCCGTTCGTTTTCAGCACCTCGAATTCGTGATCATTGACCACCAGATACTGCGCCAGTGTCAGCAATTCACGAACCTGGTCTCTGGAAAATGCTGAAATAACCTGGCCCGGGTCAACCATCAGGGGGACATTGTGCTCAAACAGAATCCTGCCCTGTCGAAGGGTTAAACCTGGCTCCTCGGGCCCTAGTATCGCCAGAGCAATATTGTCTATAAACGGGAGCGTTTCCGGCGAGTGGCGTTTTGGGTTATCAGGACCGGGGTAGAACCCGATGACCTGGTTTCCCTGGTCATCATTAATCATCAGGCAGCTGGCACAGTTCGCGACCTCGTCATCAATCGTAATGAAATCGATATTGACGCCAAGGTTAACTAGATGCTGCTTGTACTGGTCTGCGAAGTTCCGTCCAGCTGATGACAACGGAATTGCCTCGACACCCAATTGAGTCAATCCGTGCGCAATGTTGGGCGCACAGCCGCCGAAACTGGTTCGCATATCGGCAAGTTGGAAGGAGACATTGAACGCCTGGATGGCATAGCTGGCTTCGTACTCTTCGAAGGAGCCATCATAGATGCCCGTCTGGTCGATAGCGGTACTGCCGGTTACCAGGATTATCGTTTTCATGCTGATTCCACCTTTAGGCCCGTTGATCGAATTTGCGGCAAAGCCCAATCAGCTGATCGATATTGTCACTCGATACGTCCCGATGCATGACCCATCTCTGTGTCGATGTCTTTACCCCATTGTCTGCAAGATATTGCTGAAGGGATTTGAATCGTTCTGGCTCAATATCCAGGAGTACCATGTTGGTGTCAGGCGTCGCATGAAGTTTGAATGAAGAGAGCTGGGCGAGTGCTTCGGCCAACTCAGCTGCATGGCGGTGATCATCAGCCAGTCGGGTAATATTGTTCTCCAGCGCGTAGATGCCCGCTGCCGCCAGAATACCCGCCTGTCTCATACCGCCGCCAAGCATCTTTCGCCAGCGCCGGGCTTTTAACATCAGTTCATTGCTACCCACCAGGACTGAACCGACGGGAGCCGCGAGCCCCTTTGAAAGGCAAATCGACATGCTGTCGAAATACTGGCTGATCTCCTTCACTTCAACCCCGAGTTTCACGGCGGCATTGAAGACCCGAGCGCCATCCAGATGCCTGGCAAGGCCTCTGGAGAGCACAAAATCGGAAAAATCTGACAGATAATCGAGCGCTAACACTTTCCCGGCCGTGGTATTTTCGAGGCAAACCAGTTTGGTTTTCGCGAAGTGAAAATCATCCGGTTTAATCGCCCGTTTGATGGCCTCGATCTCAAGCTCGCCCCGTTCATTGAATGGAACGGGTTGGGGTTGGATTCCTCCCAGAACCGCGCCACCGCCAGCTTCGTAGCGGTAGGTATGTGCATCATTGCCGGCGATGTATTCATCGCCGCGTTCACAGTGACTTAACAGGGCGAGCAGGTTGCCCTGGGTGCCGCTGCTCACAAACAGGGCTGCTTCCTTTCCCGTCATTGAGGCGGCGAGCGCCTCAAGTCGGATAACGGTAGGATCTTCTCCGTAGACATCATCGCCTGTCTCGGCGTTCGCCATGGCCTGACGCATTTCTGCCGAAGGCTGGGTGACCGTATCGCTTCTCAGATCAATCAATGTGATAACCGCTTATGTAAAGATGAATAGGATAATAAGTGTTTATTTATCAGTTAGATAGAGATTCCATCTAATCCATATTGTCTTGTGGCTTTTCATTGACACTACCGGCAGCGCTGACTATCGTTTCGCACATGCACAATCAAGAACTTCCAGACCTGGCCCTGATCAAACGACACGCCAAGGCCCAAAGTAAAGCAGGCGGTGACATGACGTATATGCAATGTCTTGATCAGGCAGCGGTTGAGCTCTATGGCCTGCGTCATTTTCATGAGGCCCGGGCCAGAGTCAAACACGCTGCCAGCGCTGCCCCCATAGCGGCATCACCCCTGCAATACTACCTGCGAACGGTGCAGGAATATTATCTCGATTTCTAGGAGAACCCATGTATACCGGTATCGTTCAGTCCTGCCTCCCCATTAAGTCCGTCGAAAAGAAAGAAGGATTGTATACGTTTACAATTGAGTTCCCCGACGAACTGCTTGAAGCGTTGGAAACCGGCGCGAGTATCGCAGTCAATGGCGTTTGTTTTACGGTGACCAGCATCGAAGACCGGAATGTGTCGTTTGATGCGATTAAAGAGACGCTGGCATTATCGAACATTCAATTCATCGAGGCGGGAACCCGGGTCAATATCGAGCGCAGCGCTAAATCCGGTGCCGAAGTAGGGGGGCATATTCTATCCGGACACATTGTCGGAACTTCCACGCTGTTATCCGTTGAAGAGAGCTCAAATAACAAGAGGCTTACATTCAATGGCAACCCTGCCTGGTTGAAGTTTGTGTTCGAAAAGGGTTTTTTGGCGGTCAATGGCTGCAGCCTTACGGTGGCGGCCCTCAGCAGGGAGAAGCACCAGTTCGCCATTAACCTTATTCCGGAAACACTGGCGCGAACGAACTTTGCCCTGCTTAAGGCAGGGGACCCGGTGAATATAGAAATAGAGTCACAGACCCAGGTGATTGTAGAGACCGTCGAGCGGATTATGGAGCAGCGTTTCCCCAAGCAGTCCTCCGCCGCTTGAGATCATGGCACAAACCATTATGATGCCGGCCAGCACTCGGCGTAGATATTGTGATGAAACTGCAACTCTTTGACACCTACGAACGAAAAGTTCGCCCGTTTGAACCCCTTGTCGACAACAAGGTCGGTATCTATGCCTGCGGGCCAACTGTCTACAATTTTGCTCATATCGGAAATCTTCGCACCTACCTGTTTGAGGACCTTCTGGTACGGGTCCTGACCGCTAACGGGTATCAGGTCAATCATGTCGTCAACATTACAGACGTCGGCCACCTTACCTCCGACGCTGATACCGGCGAAGACAAGATGGAACTGGGTACAAAACGAACCGGTATGACCGCCTGGGAACTGGCTGATTTCTATACCAACGCGTTCCAGGCAGACCTTGAGAAACTCAATGTCAATGCACCCGCCATCTGGTGTAAGGCAACGGATCACATCCCGGAACAGATCGAGTTTATTCAGGACCTGGAGGCCAAAGGCTATACCTACGCCACCAGTGACGGGATCTACTTCGACTCAAGAAAACTGAATAACTATGGCCACCTGGCTCGCCTTGACGTTGAGGGCCTGCAGGCGGGCGCCCGCGTCAAATTGGGCGAACGAAGATTCGTGACTGATTTCGCGCTGTGGAAGCTTTCGCCTCCGGACGAACAACGCCAGATGGAGTGGGATAGCCCCTGGGGCAAGGGATTTCCGGGTTGGCATATCGAATGTTCCGCAATGTCTGCGAAGTACCTCGGTGATTACTTCGATATTCACTGTGGCGGTGAAGATCACATACC
>JABBBA010000109.1:0-8827 GCA_018607685.1 K189A clade bacterium
GGCCTAACGGGTTCGAAGGCGGCGGTACGGGTGTATCGCCGCCACTATTCCAATTTAATCAGGAGAGACACTCATGGCACACCAGTTTGCAAAAATTGCGTTCACACCTTCGGTTAGAGATGCCCAGGAAGAGTTCGGCAGCCGCGCGAAGTACACGCGTTTCGATGAAGGCGAAGACGTTAACCACGTGCTCAGTGAGGCAGAAGCTTCATTCATCCAGGCCCGCGATAGTTTTTATATGGCGAGCGTGAATGAGGATGGCTGGCCCTATGTTCAGCACCGCGGCGGACCGGCCGGGTTTATTAAAATTCTTGATGAGAAAACGATCGGCTTCACCGACTATCGCGGTAACAAGCAGTATGTTTCTGTCGGCAACTTTCGACAGGACGATCGTGTTTCGCTGTTCTTTATGGATTACCCGAACAAACGCAGGTTAAAGATGTTCGGCAGGGTCACCGAAGTGCCTGCCGGCGACCTGGAAACTATGGCCGGCCTCGAAGTGCCCGAATATCGCGCCCATGTCGAGCGGGGCATTGTGATCTCTATAGAAGCATTTGACTGGAATTGCCCACAGCACATCACACCCAGATTTACCGAACAGGAACTGCAGGTGCTGACAACCGCGGGCTAGTGCCGGGCCGTTATCCGATCATGGCGGCGACGATCTTCGCTTCTTCTGCCATACGATTGGTGATGACATCATTGGCAAGCGCGCCATCCAGGTAGCGGCGAAGTTTGGGATGGGTGCTGCCATCAACCTCAAAGTCGCCGTAGCTGGCCTGCAGAAAACAGGTGATGACAGCAATGTCGGCGATACTGATGCTGTCGCCAACGAGAGGGCCGGATTCCGGTACCTGGGTTTCAAGGTAGTCCAGTAAAGGCGGCATCACGGTACCCAGAATTTCAATCACCTTTGCTTCGTCCGTTGGCTGGTTCATCATCTTCGGGAACAGGAATCGCTGCTGGAATAAACCAGCGCAGGCTTCAATCAGTTTGCTGTCCGCAAACTCCTCCAGCCAACAGGCCTGGGCTTCGAGCTTCGGGTCCGCCGGGTATATTGGCTTCTCCGGATGAGTTCGATCCAGGTACCTGCAAATCACACTCGTATCGGGAATGGTGAATCCATCCTCTTCCAGCACCGGTACCTTGCCCAGCGGGCTTATGGCCCTGAAATCCGCATCATCGGAACCGGGGAATACACCGTTACTCTCATAAGGAATCCCTTTGTACTCTAGTGTCAGCAGGACTTTTCGGACGAAGGGTGATAGCTGTACTCCGTGTAGTTTGATCATGGTTTTTTCTCGTTATCTGTCTCTTAGGAGGCTGAGTATCTGCCGGGGCACTCTCTGGTACAACCTTCGAGGGGGAATAGTCCCTATTCTGGAATAAGCTTTCGAAAATTGAGTGATACCCGTCAATAATTGCAGTCACCTGATGCGTTATCTTTGGTAAGGTTTTATTCATCAACGAGTTTAGCTAAGGAACAGTCTCTAATGTCAGTACAGGAAATGGATCTCGGTTTTGACCCGGATGAATTGCGGGAGAAGTATCGTATTGAGCGGGACAAGCGTCTGCGAGGCGATGCCAACGAGCAATACCAGGAGATGGTCGGCGACTTTACACATTACGTGGATGACCCGTACATCGGCGAAGAGATTGAACGCGAACCGCTGACCGATGAGATGGATGTCATCGTCATTGGTGGCGGGTTCGGTGGGTTGATTACCGGTGCCCGGTTAAAAGAATCAGGGATCGATCGGGTTCGAATCATCGAGAAGGGTGGTGACTTTGGTGGCACCTGGTACTGGAACCGTTATCCCGGTGCAGCCTGCGATGTGGAGTCCTACATCTATTTACCCCTGTGCGAGGAGCTTGGGTTTGTCCCGAAGGAAAAATACACCCACGCGCCAGAGATCCTGGAACATAGCCACAATATCGGCAAAAAGTATGACCTGTATAAAGACGCGTGTTTCCAGACGGAAGTGACCGGGCTTGAATGGGATGAGCAGGCAGGTAACTGGATCGTGCGAACCAATCGTGGCGACGCGATGCGTGCACGGTTTGTTGCGATGTCCAACGGGCCACTTAACCGGCCAAAGTTGCCGGGCATAAATGGTATCGGTGATTTTAAAGGGCACACCTTCCACACCAGTCGATGGGATTATGCATACACCGGGGGTGGCCCGGAGGGCGGGCTGGACAGGCTCAAAGACAAACGTGTGGGCGTAATCGGAACCGGAGCGACGGCGGTACAGTGTGTGCCGCATCTTGGTGCCGGTGCAAAAGAGCTGTTTGTTTTTCAGCGAACACCTTCCTCAATTGATGTGCGTGATAATCGACCGACCGACCCGGAGTGGGCCGCAGGCCTGAAGCCCGGTTGGCAAAAAGAACGGATGGAAAATTTCAACACGCTGACGTCCGGCGGTATCGTTGAAGAAGACCTTATTCAGGATGGCTGGACAGAAATAATCCGTAACCTGATTTCCATGGCGAACTATCGCGGCAAGGGTTTGCAGCGATCCGAGATAGCGGAAATGATGGAGCTCGCGGACTTCCAGAAAATGGAACAGGTGCGCGCAAGAGCACAGGAAATTGTGAATGACCCAGATGTCGCGGAATCGCTGAAACCTTATTACCGGCAGTTTTGTAAGCGGCCCTGTTTTCATGATGACTACCTGCCTACTTTCAACCGGGATAACGTTCATCTGATTGATACCGATGGCAAGGGTATTGATGAGATTACTGAGCAGGGCGTTGTTGCCAACGGTGAGTTGTTTGAACTTGATTGCATCATTTTTGCGACGGGATTCGAAGTCGGTACCGACTACACTCGCCGCAGTGGCTATGACCTGGTGGGTAAGGATGGTTTGAAACTCAGTGACAAATGGGCCGATGGAATGAGGTCCTTGCACGGCCTGCACACACGCGGGTTTCCCAATCTGTTCATTATCAGTAATGCCCAGGCCGCATTCACCACTAACTTTCCCCATGCCATGGATGAATCGGCACAGCACATCAGTTATATCGTGAACCAGTGCCTGTCGGGCAACATCTCAACGATTGAACCCAGCGAGGAAGCCGAGGATGCCTGGGTCCAGGAGATCATTTCCCAGGCGCGTTTGAGTGAAAGCTACCAGGCGTCCTGCACGCCGGGTTATTACAATAATGAGGGTAAGCCCAACCCCGTGAGTGTCCAGAATGCGACCTACGGGAAAGGCCCCAATCCCTTTTTCAAGTTGATGAAGGCCTGGCGGGAAGAGGGCGGCATGCAGGGGCTGGAACTGAGCTGACAGCGCTTTTAGGTATCGTTCGGGTATTTCCGGCGTTCCGGGGCGATACAGGGTGATGCAAGGTTGAATCGCCTGGAGCGAAGTAACTTCCTGATGATGGTTGTTATCTGCAGCCCTTGATACACTAGATGTTGCAATGCAAAAACCACTTCAACAGAAGGGCGCCAAAATGCGTTTGGATAGAATTGAAAGGGAAGAAAATGTGCTGGTAGATGTCATTCAATGCACGGGGAACCCCGGGCTGAATGCTACGTCACTCTCCTGTCGCACCGTTGATGTTTCGGAGGGCGGAATGAAAGTGTCCAGCGATCTTGATATACCTGTCGCGACGGTGCTGGGTCTCAGGTTGGACTTCTCCTCTGAATTGTATCGACTGGAAGGTGAAGTACGTTGGTGCAAAACCGAGGGCAAGCACTACGTTGGATTGCTGATCGATGAAGATAGCCCTGATTACGTCAACTGGGCACGAATGTTCCAGTTGGACTTTTAGACACGACCTTATTCCCACCATTATGATTTGGCTCCGGCTAATTCCAGGCGCCAGTTTCCTCAAATGAAAGTTAGTGATTTTTCCTTCGACCTGCCCGAACACCTGATCGCAAAACATCCGACTGCACAGCGGTCCGGAAGTCGATTGCTGCACCTGAATGCCGCAACCGGTGAAGTGACCCATCTGCAATTTACCAACCTGCCTGATTTACTATATCCCGATGACCTTATGGTGTTTAACAACACCCGGGTGATACCTGCCCGTTTTTTTGGCGAGAAAGAAACCGGCGGCAAGGTAGAGCTGTTGCTTGAGCGGATCGTTTCACCGACAGAGGCCATGGCACAGATCAGGGTCAGCAAATCTCCCAAGGCGGGTTCAAAGATACATCTTGAGGGCGGCGCCAGCGTCACGGTGCTGGGTAAAGAGGGCTCTTTCTATCGGGTTCGCTTTCCGGAACCCGGGGTGAGTGACATTGCGACCCGGTTTGGTCATATGCCCCTACCTCCCTATATAAACCGGGCCGATGAAGCATCAGACCAGAGTCGTTACCAGACGGTATATGCGCAACATGATGGTGCCGTGGCGGCGCCCACGGCGGGCCTGCACTTTGATGAAAAGGTGTTGGCCGACATTGCAGCGAAGGGTGTTCGGAAAACCGAAGTGACGCTTCACGTCGGTGCAGGAACCTTTCAGCCGGTACGTACCGAGAATGTTGAGGAACACCAGATGCATCGTGAGTTTCTGGACGTACCGCAAACTGTTTGTACTTCAGTCGAGGAGTGCAGGAAACGCCAGGGCAGAGTGGTAGCGGTTGGAACCACGAGTGTCCGGTCGCTGGAGTCAGCCTCCGGTAGCGGATCGATTGCGCCCTTTAAGGGTGACACTGAAATATTTATCTACCCGGGTTACGAGTTCCGCTCGGTAGACGCGATGGTGACCAACTTCCATTTGCCGGGTTCAACCCTATTGATGTTGGTCAGTGCCTTTGCAGGAACCGACAACATTAAGCATGCGTACCAGTGTGCCATTGAAGAATCTTACCGGTTTTTCAGCTATGGTGACGCAATGCTAATCACCAAATAACACCTCACTAATTAACAACAGCTAACGGATTCATTAAGTGACATTGGAATTTCAGGTATCCCGTACAGACGGTGAAGCCAGGCGAGGAACCCTGAACTTTACGCGGCAGGATGGAACCACACAGCAAGTCCAGACGCCCATCTTCATGCCCTGTGGTACCTACGGGTCGGTAAAGGGCCTGTCGCCGGTCGTGCTTAAAGAGGCCGGCGTTCAAATGCTGCTGGGCAATACTTTTCATCTGATGCTCAGGCCCGGCATGTCAATCATGGAGGCCCATGGCGGTCTGCATGATTTTATGGGATGGGATAAGCCAATCCTGACTGATTCAGGTGGTTTCCAGGTGTTTAGCCTCGGAGACATGCGAAAGATATCGGAGGAAGGGGTCAAGTTTCGTTCGCCGGTTAATGGCGATGAGATTTTCCTGTCACCGGAAGTATCAATGGACATACAGCGATCGCTCAATTCTGACGTGGCGATGTGTTTCGATGAATGCACCCCTTTCCCTGCGACTAAAGATGAAGTTGCCGAGTCCATGAACCTGTCGATGCGCTGGGCCGCCAGAAGCAAACAGGGGTTTGGTGACAATCCTAATAGCCTGTTTGGCATTATCCAGGGCGGAGTGTACGAAGACCTTCGGGATGAGTCGCTTGGCAAGCTTGGTGATATTGGATTTGATGGTTACGCCATCGGCGGTTTATCGGTGGGTGAACCCAAAGAGGACATGATGCGGGTCATCCAGCACACGGCACCCAAAATGCCGGTGGATAAGCCGCGTTACCTGATGGGTGTGGGCACGCCACAGGATCTTGTGGAAAGCGTCTACAGGGGTGTAGATATGATGGACTGCGTGATGCCGACCCGAAATGCCAGAAACGGACACCTTTTCACCTCGCAGGGGGTGGTGCGCATCAGGAATTCTCCCCACAAGGTCGATACCGGTCCGGTTGATCCAAACTGTGATTGCTACACCTGCCGAAATTTTTCCCGGGCCTATCTGCATCATCTCGACAAGTGTGGTGAGATCCTGGGCTCCGAGCTCAACTCCATCCATAACGTTCATTATTACCTCCACGTGATGAACGGGTTGCAGTCAGCCATTGAAAAAGGCGGCCTGGATGACCATATAGCTGAGATGTACGAGGGGTGGGGGCTGTCTCGAGACCTATTCCAGGATTTATCGTAAGGCTTATCCTGCGACTAATGATTTGCTGATTGGGTAGTTAATCAGCGACAATAGCGCGCTTCACAATTGCCACTCAAATTTGACCCCGTTAGGGGGGGCTTTTTTTATGATCGATTTTCTTATTCCGAACGCTATGGCTGCAGATGGCGGGGCCTCGGGCCCGATTCCTGGGCTGGACCTTTTCATTATTGTTGCTTTTGCGCTGGTGTTTTACCTCATCGTGTGGCGCCCGCAGAGCAAGCGAGCCAAAGAACACCGCGAACTTGTCTCTGACCTCGCCAAAGGGGACGAAATCATTACTAACGGTGGCCTTGTCGGTCGAATTACCAAGGTTGAGGAGCAGTTCATCATCTTTGAAGCAGCTGACAATGTTGAGTTGCGGCTCCAGAAAAGTGCTGTGACCCAGGCCCTGCCTAAAGGCACGATCAAAAACATCTAACGGGCATCCGCTAACATATTACAAATGGCGCAGTATTTTGATTAATCGATATCCCCTGTGGAAAAACCTCCTGGTGCTTTTTATTGTGAGCCTGGGTTTTATCTATGCCCTGCCAAATATTTACCCGCCCGACTTTGCTGTTCAGATATCTACTGAAAGCGCCGACGGTACTTTCACGGAATATGCGCTCGATACAGCGACCGCACGTCTTGAGGAAGAATCTGTTGAGTATTTTGGCGCCGAAATGCAGGGAAACAGCGGGTTAATCCGCTTCCGCACCGACGATGCGCAGCTTCGAGCCCGTGATATTGTCCAGCTGGCACTGCATGACCTGCCCGACGAGTATGTGGTGGCGCTAAACGCTGCCCCGACAACTCCCCAGTGGCTTGCCGATATTGGCGGAGAGCCGATGAAGTATGGGCTGGACCTGCGTGGTGGTGTTCACTTCCTGATGGAAGTTGATACGGTATCAGCCATTGGTGAGCGCATCGATGGCCTTGAGCAGGAAATCAAACGGACGTTCCGTGAAAAAGAAGATCGCATTCGTTACACAGGCTTTAACACGCCGGAAAGCGGCACTCTGAAAATCGCTTTCTCGGACGATGAAACCCGCGATCGCGGTGAACGCAAACTGAGAGACCGATATCCCACGTACCTGATCGTAGCAAACCCGGCGGCGCCTGAGCTGACGTTGACGGTGGATGATACTTCCATTCGCGAGATGGAAGATTTTGCGGTTCAGCAGAATCTGCAGGCCATCCGCAACAGGGTAAACGAGTTGGGTGTGGCAGAGCCGCTGGTCCAGCGATTGGGTCGCAATCGGATTGTGGTGGACCTGCCCGGTGTGCAGGACACTGCGCGCGCAAAGAACATATTAGGCAAAGTTGCCACCCTGGAATTCAGGATGGAAGCCCTGCCGGATGCAACCCGCTCTTCGACCCAGAAGTTTGATTACGAAGGTTATTCCGTCGATATAGAGAAGGATATTATTCTGCGGGGCGACAGGGTACTGGACGCGAACGTTGGGTTTGATCCTGATTCAGGAATGCCCCAGGTCAACATCCGGCTAGATGGCGATGGTGGTGAGTTGATGCATCGATCCACCCGCCACAATGTTGGTCGCCGTATGGCGGTCATCTTTATTGAAACCAAGACCCGCGACCGCAAGGCTATTGAAGATGGCGTTGAAGTCCTGATTCCGGAGCCCTATGTCGTACGCAGGGTCGTCAGCCTGGCAACGGTCCAGTCTGCACTTGGGGTCAATTTCAGAATAACCGGCCTGCAGGCGGGAGAAGCCCGTGAGCTGTCGCTCCTGTTGCGTGCCGGTGCGTTGGCGGCCGACATGTTTATTGCAGAAGAACGCACGGTGGGTGCGAGCCTGGGTGCTGAGAATATTGAACTTGGTGCTTTTTCTGTATCGGTAGGCCTGGGTCTGGTCGTGATTTTCATGCTGGTGTACTACAAGGTTTTTGGGCTGGCGGCGAATATTGCGCTGACCGGCAACCTGGTACTACTGGTAGCGGTGATGTCCAGTTTGTCCGCGACACTGACGCTGCCCGGTATCGCCGGGATTGTTCTGACGGTTGGTATGGCGGTCGATGCGAATGTGTTGATCTTTTCCAGGATCAAGGAAGAGCTAAAGAAGGGGATGCCGCCGCAACAGGCGATCAATGCCGGATTTGAACGGGCTTTTGTCACCATCCTTGACGCCAACCTGACCACCCTCATTGTTGCGGTGATTCTTTACAGCATCGGCACAGGACCTGTGAAGGGCTTCGCTGTCACTCTGTCCATCGGTATTGTGACGTCAATGTTTACAGCCATCATGGGTACGCGGGCGGTCATTAACCTGATCTATGGCGGTCGAAAGATAGAGAGGTTGGCAATCTGATGGATACTAAAATTGATTTCATGGCTTACCGCAAGATTGCGGCGGGTATCTCAATTGGGCTTGTGTTGCTGTCGATTGTTTCGCTGGCTATTAACCAGGTTGAGTGGGGCCTGGACTTTACCGGCGGTTCACTGGTCGAAGTGGAGTACGAAAACCCGGTTGATCCTGAAGCAATCCGCGGCCAGTTAACGGATGCGGGGTATACCGGGCATGTGGTCCAGTACTTTGGCTCAGACCGCGATATTCTTGTTCGGATACCGCCGCAGAAAAATCTTGATACAAAGGAAAATGCTCGTCTGGGCGACAGGGTTCTCGAGACACTTAAGGAAACCAGTGGCCAGAATGTTGAGCTGCGTCGTTCAGAATTTGTGGGTCCCGCCGTCGGTGAGGAACTCACTAACCAGGGCGGTATCGGTTTAATGACAGCCCTTGGCGTCGTGCTCCTTTATGT
>JABBBA010000109.1:8837-9211 GCA_018607685.1 K189A clade bacterium
GCTGGCGGTTATTGGTTATTCGCTGAATGACACGATTGTTGTCTCTGACCGAATCCGCGAAAACTTTCGAATGATGCGACGGACAACACCGGTGGAAGTGATCAATACGTCACTTAACCAGACACTCGGCCGCACATTGGTGACATCGTTAACGACACTGATGGTGTTGATTGCGCTTCTGGTTTTGGGTGGTGAGCTTATCAGCGGGTTTGCGATTGGGCTGATTATCGGCGTGTTAGTGGGTACTTACTCTTCGATCTATGTTGCGAGTAACATGTTGATTGTATTGGGTATTTCCCAGGAAGATCTGGCGATACCCGAGAAGGAAGGGGTAGACGACCCTGACCTGATGGCAGGGCAGTAGCCGCCGCCGC
>JABBBA010000073.1 GCA_018607685.1 K189A clade bacterium
AATCCTGCCAAGCCGGCAACGAAAGGCCTGCTGGCTGGTAACCGCTGGATCAGGCTGACAATGCCGATTACCAGGCCCACGGTAATTGATAGCTGGGGCAGGTAGGTATATCTGTCGGCAGAAGCCGCTGACCCGACATGGATAATGCCTGAGGCGGGCAGCAGGGTGATCAGGTAAATCGACCAGCAGATAAAAGGCAACGGTACCGATCTAAAGGCAAGAATCAGCGTAATAGTCGTTGTAACAACCAGAAAAGCAGCGCCTGGTAACCAGTACTTAGGGCTGTCTACTACCTCCATCGACGGAAAGGGATAGAAGGGTGACAAATTGATGGGTGCCACAAACTTTTCGATGTAGAAAAGCACGTTGTGCAGCGAGGTCTTGAGTTGCTGGATAACGGTGAGCTTGTCCTCACCTATCGCTTCGCTCTGGGTTTGCAACGTCACGTAAGAGATGATGACCGCAAACAGCAGATAGGGAATCTTGTCTACAAGCCGATGCTTCAGGACGTCGGTGATTTTTTGCCAGAATCTGGATTCATGCGACAGGTACAGGTCCAGTACGAGCAACACCGCGGGTAGTGTTACCGCCATTGATTTTGAAAGCAGGGACGCAAGGAATGCACCCATCGAAATGATATAGGCGTATCGTTCGCCCATTCGATGACGAAGGTAGAATCCGATAGAAACCAGAAAAAAAAGTGCGTAGAGAAGATCCTTCCTGGCGGCGATCCAGGCCACCGATTCCACCCGCAACGGGTGTACCGCAAATACCATGGCAGAGACCAGGGCAATCAAGGTGGTGTTCCCGATCGGCCCCAGTGCACAAAGCCTCCGTACCAGAAAGAAAACCAGAATGCTGTTTATCAGGTGTATCGCGACATTCACCAGGTGATGGTAACCGGCGGCGTGACCAAAAAGACTGTAGTCAACCATGTGGGACAGCCAGGTGAGCGGGTGCCAGTTTCCGATGACCGGATGGCCGAGTATCCATGCAACGTTATTGAATGAAAGCGACCGAAGGGCTTCGTTACTGAAGATGTGATTGGTGTCCCAGACAAACGTGTGGTTGATGACCTGCGAGTAAATAATCAGGGTTGCCACAATGAGAACAGCAACAGTCAGCAGGGTTGACAGACGGTCGCTCATCGAGCGGCGCGCATGTTCGTGTAAAGGACAGCCAGGTGGGGCAAGATTGTTTTCATAAAGTGATATGAACTAGAGTGGGTACATTAGGTGTGTGGATTATAGGATGATTTCCAACAAGAAACTGGTCGTGGTCATGCCTGCCTATAATGCGGCTAAAACGTTAGGGCAGACATTCGAATTGTTGCCGATGGACGTTGTAGACGAGATCATTCTTGTTGATGACGCCAGCACCGACAATACGGTGGAGGTCGCTCAATCCCTCGGCATTCAGCATGTTCTCGTGCACGATGAAAATCTGGGGTATGGCGGGAACCAGAAAACCTGTTATGCCACAGCCGTTGGGCTGGGTGCAGATATTGTCATCATGGTACATCCTGACTACCAGTACACGCCAAAGCTTATCAGGGCAATGGCGTCTCTGATTGCAGATGATGTGTTTGATTGCGTACTTGGATCGAGGATTCTCGGGGTAGGGGCGCTGGCTGGAGGAATGCCTGTTTATAAATATGTTGCGAATAGACTGTTGACCTTCTTCCAGAACCTGATGGTGAGCTACAAGCTGGCGGAGTATCACACCGGTTATCGCGCGTTTAGCAGACAGGTACTCACGACGTTACCACTGTCGGACAATAGCGATGATTTCATTTTTGATAACCAGATGCTGTTGCAGGTCATCAGTCATGGCTTTTCCGTTGGAGAGATAACCTGTCCTACTCGATATGCGAGTGACGCGTCGTCAATCGGTGGTATCAAGGCGATCCGCTACGGGCTTGGCGTGATTTTTGAATCAGTTATCTACCGGCTGGATAAGATCGGTGTTGTTGAATCTCGTTATCGAGTTAAACGATAAGCCGCCCTGGCGCCGAGAAAAACAAGGATTATTAGCCACAGAACAATCGACCACCCATGTCTTCGAGGTGAAACGCCTGCGGGTAGTTGTGGAGGAAGTAGGACCAATAAGTGGCTGTCCTGAAGCTGCCCTGCTGAGCGGGTCTGGACTCGTGTTCATTGGGCTGTCGATTTGTTTGTTTGCGCTGATAAATTAATCTGTAACATTATCATGCCCAAACGGGTCTGGTATGGGAGCCCACAGCAGTCATGATAATGAGATACCTGAATTGCGCACTGGTCACAGCGAGCCTGTTGTTTTCATTCGAAGCCCTCGCTGGTGAGCCGCCCCGTTACAAACCTTCCTCGCGCAGTGCTGAGCCGATTGATTTGTCTGCGAATCATTATGGCGGTAGTTTACTCGCACCTGCGGCATTGGAGATTGGTGAGAAGGCGCCGGATTTCACGCTCCCGGTGAGCGGAGGCGGTACTTTTCACCTGCAGTCACATCTCCAGTCAGCGGCGCAAAACGGTCCTGTAGTTATCGTTTTCTACCGGGGTCACTGGTGACCCGCTTGTAATGTGCAGCTCGGTGAGCTGCAGAGTCAGTTGGAACGGTTTGCCAATCGTGGCGTTAAGGTTGTCGCTTTGTCTGTTGATCCTCCGGCACATTCCCGGTCAATGATTCGACGGATGGGCCTTGAGTTCACGATTGCGAGTGATGAAAGTCAGGACGTGCAGAAGAGCTACCGGGTACAGAACCCGGAAACACAGGAGCTGGCACTGCATGCGGTATTTATTGTCGGTGAAGACGGGCGAGTTTTTTACAGGAAGATCGCCTCAAGGCGACCAAAATCCCAGGAACTTCTTGATGCTATTGACTATTATCAGGGCAACTATCCGGTGGCTGATCAACCGATGAAGCATGACGGAACCATCGTTGCCTTCCCGACGAATGATTTTCAGGCTATTTTGGAGTTATCCACTAATGCTGTCTTGCCCGCATCAATCGACCCGGGGTTACTCATGCCCATGATCGATTTGATTCGCAGGGGTGACCTGGATGATGCGACGGTCGGTTATCAAGCCGTTATGCAGAGCCTCGCAGATTCCCACAGTGAACAACAATTACTTGCCACGGCCGCCTGGTTTGCCCTGACGACGGTAAGTTTACCCGATGAAGCAGTGTTGACCGGGCGTGCACTGAATCAGTCGCTGCTGCGACAGAAGGAACTGCGACAGAAAGAACTGCGACAGAAAGAGCAGGGTAAAACCAACCAGACAAGTAACCAGACAAGTAACCAGGAGCTTGATGCCGTGCAAAAGGATCTGGATACATTGCGGGCGACTATTCGCAAGAATGCGGTCAACTGGCGACTTCGATCAGCTAAAACAATGCTCAGGAGCTACCGCGAGCTTTCACTGGCGGCACTGCAGCGCTAGCAACTGTGTGTAAGACAGGGCCGGCTCAGCCGAGTTGCTTCTGATTAAGATTCGAACGCCTTAGGCGTTCCAGCGATTTATTGCGCCATATCAATGTCTCGCCGTTTTTGCTGTGTCATCTTCCCAACATTCTGGAACGGTTTTACGGTTTCCGGTGACGTCAACCTAGGGAGCAACTCAAATGTCGAAGGCACAGCTGGTCGAAATGGCACGAAAGGATCTGGAGCATGGCCGGAATGGCACGCAGAACCAGGCCGACAGTATCTGTAAGGTTCCCGTTGAGAACTACTTTGATCACGATCGCTGGCAGGATGAGATGGCAAAAATCTTCCATCGTATGCCGCTACTGCTTGCTACCACGGCCGAGTTGAAGGAAGTGGGTGATTACAAAGCGATGGAAGCTGCCGGGATACAGGTGCTTATTACGCGCACCCAAAGTGGTGAAATAAAAGCCTTTGTGAATATGTGCAGCCATCGCGGTGCGAGACTCATGAATGATGGCTGTGGTACTGCCCACCGGTTCACCTGTCCGTATCATGCCTGGACTTTTAGTCCGGCCGGCGATTTGGTTGCTATCTATTCCGCCGACGACTTTGGCGAAATCGATAAGCAGGATTATGGGCTGACAGAATTACCCAGTCTTGAGAAGGCCGGATTAATTTGGGTGACGCTGGACCCCAAATCCACACTTGATATCAATCTCTTCCTCTCAGGTTACGATTCGCTGCTGGCTGAATTTGGGTTTGACACCTGGCACTACGAAAAAACCCAGCGGGTCGAGGGACCAAACTGGAAAATAGCCTATGACGGTTACCTGGACTATTACCACCTTCCTATACTGCACAGGGAAACGTTTGGTGCCGACATAGGGAACAAGGCTAACTACTATAGTTGGGGTCCCCACACGCATATCGGTAGACCCGACACCTCCTATGAGGAGTTTGAAAACCTGCCCGATGAAGAGTGGCCAACCACCAAGATGGTGGCCGGTGTCTGGACCATATTTCCGCATATCTCCATCGCGAGTTTTGCCGGTGGCGGCCGGTCCGTCATGATTTCCCAATTATTTCCGGGAGACACGCCTGAGACGTCATACACCAACCAGATATTCCTGATGCAACAGGCGCCGGATACAGAAGCCTTAAAAAGGGACGCAGCGCAGCAGTTTAAGTTTCTGGAGTACGTTGTTCAGGAAGAAGATTACGCAACAGGAATTGCGTTGCAAAAGAACCTTAACATTGGCGCCCGTGATCACGTGCTCTTCGGCAAAAATGAAGGGGGCGGTCAACGATTCCATCAATGGGTCGACACGCTGTTGGAAACGCCCGACGAGGACTTGCCGAAATTGTTTCAGACGGGTTAGTTAATCGACGGTTGGGTCTTCAGCACCTCTCCATGGTCTAATGAAGTTCCTTTGCGTGGCGCGCCCCTTCCAGTCTGAAATCCTGCGCGATATCGTTGTTCAGGTCTGTTTACTTTGACCATTCTGCCAAAAGGTGGTTAATTCCCTGTTCTTCCGTTTCTCTTCTGAGCTCAGGGGTCTTTTTTGAAAGCCTACGTTGTGGTTATCGCCATTTTGATTGTCATTTTTGGCGCTATCGGGGGATTACTCTATAAAAGATTTAGTGCCTTTTCGTCGATGGATTTTTCGCCCCCGCCGGTCACCATTGCCGCCTCCATCGCCACCAGCGAAAGCTGGGGGCAAGTGCTGAATGCTGTTGGGTCCATACAAGCGGTACGTGGGGTTGATCTGACATCGGAAACCAGTGGTGAAATCACAGAGATTCATTTTGATTCCGGGGATGCCGTTCAGACCCACCAGTTGTTGGTTGTGTTGAACAATGAGATAGAGGCGGCGAGTCGGAACAACCAGATCGCCAGCCTGGAGCTTGCCGAGATATTGTTCGAGCGAGACAAGGCACTTATCGAACAAAAATCTATCCCTCAGTCCCAGTACGATCGTTCCAGGGCTGATCTTGAGCGCGCAAAGGCGCAGCTGGCTGAAACCGAGGCAAGACTGTCCAACAAAAAAATGGAAGCGCCATTTGCCGGCACCATGGGTATCAGGCGGGTTGACGTTGGTGATTACCTGTCGCCGGGCACTGTAATAGCGACGCTGCAGGATCACAGCGAGCTGGAGATAGATTTCACCGTACCTGCGCGCTACACACCAAAGTTAAAAGCTGGGTTGAAGGTTAGCGTCGAAGTTGATGCCTTCCCCGACCGGCGCTTCGAGGCCGTGGTCAGTGCGGTTGATTCGCAAATCGATACTGCAACACGAAATGTGCTGCTTCGAGCAGTGCTAAAGGACTCTGACGGATTGCTTCCCGGTATGTTTGCAACCCTCGGCGTTGATCTTGGTGAAAAACAGAGCGTGGTGTCGGTGCCAGAGACAGCGATGACCTACGCATTGCAGGGTAATACGGTTTATGTCGTAGAAGAAACTGACGACGGAAGCTTGACCGCCAGTGCGCGGATTGTTGAGGTCGGTGAGGTAAGGCAGGGGAAAGTTGCGATCCTGTCCGGTGTTGAACCTGGAGAGCGGGTGGTCAGCGTAGGACAGAATAAGCTTTTCAGGGGTGTCACGGTTTTGATTGATGAAAATGTGGTGCTCTAGAAAATGAAATTCACCGACATATTCATTCAAAGGCCTGTGCTTGCGATTGTGATTGCCGCAGTGATGTTGCTGTTAGGTATCCAGGCCGGTACACAGTTATCCCTTCGTGAATATCCTGAAGTAGAGAAAAGCCAGATCTTCGTGCGCGCTATCTACCCCGGTGCCAGTGCTCGAACAGTTCAGGGATTCGTTACAACTCCCCTGCAAAGGCGAATCGCTGCGGCGAAAGGTGTGGATTATGTGACATCAGAAAGTAATCCTGGAATGGCGCAGATAAATGTTTATGTACGTTTGGGTGAAAACTCGACGGACGTGCTCACGGAAGTCATCACCAAGATTAACGAAGCCCGGTTTGAATTGCCGCGAGAAGTAGAGGACCCGGTTGTTAGTAATAGAACCGGTGGCGACGGGATGATGTACCTGGCGCTTTTAAGCGACCAGATGTCGGTTCAGCAAACGACAGACTATGCGATGCGTTCGATTCAGCCCGTTCTGAGTACCGTCGAGGGGGTCGGTGAAGCTCGTATGTTGAGCAGCGGTGTTTTTGCCGTTCGTATCTGGCTTAATCCTGCAAAAATGGCTGCTTACGGTGTGACGGCGCAGGACGTTAACGATGCGGTTAGAAGGGAGAATTATATTTCCGCTGCCGGGACAACCCGGGGTGAACTCGTCCGGGCGAGCGTCGATGCCGAAACCGACGTCCAGGATCCAGAAAAATTTGCAGAGATCGTCGTTCGTCAGGACGGCGACAAACGGGTTCGCCTGGGTGACGTGGCAGAAATTGAGCTGGCGAGTGATACCTATGAGTCTGCGGCTTATTCCAGCGGCAAGGAAACGGTGTTTATTGCGATCACCGAAGCACCGGGAGCCAACCCGCTTGAAGTGGCTGCGCGGGTAAAGAGCAAAGTAAAGGAAATCGAAACACAACTTCCGGCAGATATGACGATCTTCCTGGATTCTGATTTGTCGATCTACATTCGAGAGGGGCTTGAGGAGGTTGGGAAGACCTTAATCGAGGCGTCTATTATTGTTGTGCTGGTTATCCTTCTGTTCCTGGGTTCAATGCGGGTTGTTGCTATTCCGATAGTGGCCATTCCACTGTCGTTGATAACCGTTCTGTTCCTGGTCTGGTTAATGGGTTTCTCGATCAACCTGCTGACGTTGCTGGCAATGGTGATTGCGATTGGGCTGGTCGTGGACGACGCAATCGTTGTCGTGGAAAACGTACACCGACATATCGAAGAAGGTAAACCGCCGAGAGAGGCCGCATTAATTGGCGCGAGGGAAGTTGCCCTGCCCGTCATAGCGATGACCCTGACGCTGGTAGCCGTGTATCTGCCGATTGGATTCCTTGGCGGCCTGACGGGTGTGCTGTTCAGTGAATTCGCATTGACCCTTGCCGGGGCTGTCGTGATTTCCGGCGTTATCGCGCTGGTGATCAGTCCGATGATGTGTGCGTATCTGTTGGTTGACCATGACCACCAGGGGAAAATTGCCAACTGGCTTGATCAAAAGTTTGATTTGTTGCATCACCAGTATGAGCGGGTACTGGGCATATGCTTGAACAATCGTGGTGCGGTAATGCTGTTTGCAGTGGTTATTTTCTGCAGTCTGCCAGTTTTTTATCAGCTGGCCCAAAAAGAGTTGGCGCCGGATGAGGATAGTGGCAGCATTTTTGCTATGGCGATTCCCCCGGATTACGGCAGCCTTGAATACACGACTTATTTTTTGGACCAGATGGTCGATGCCTGGAAAACCGTGCCTGAAGTCAGCCATTCCTGGCAGGTGAATAATCCCACCAGGGTCTTCGGGGGAGTTGAGCTGGTGCCTTGGTCGGAGCGGGAACGCTCACTGGAAGAAATTCGCCAGGATATCCAGGCCAAGTACGACAAAATTAGTGGCTTACAGATTTTCACGTTTGCGGCAGGCGGTCTGCCGGGCGCTGATTCAGGTTTGCCGTTGCAGTTTGTAATTTCCTCGAATGCCGATTACGAGCAACTTGACCGGGTGTCAGAAGAGGTGCTTCAGAAAGCGAGGCAGTCAGGCATGTTTGCCTTTGTGACCAAGGATTTGCGTTATTCGAGGCCAGAAATCACCGTCAGCATTGATCGCGAACTGGCCGCCCGTTTGGGCATCTCGATGGAAGATATTGGGCAGACGTTGCAGATCATGCTTGGAGAAGCGGAAACAAACCGATTCAGTATGGAGGGACGTAGCTACAAGGTTATTCCCCAGGCGGATCGGGGATTTCGTCTCACCAAAGAATGGTTGGAACGTTATTACGTGCGCACGGCCGGAGAGTCCCTGGTGCCACTAAGCACCATCGTCACACTTGGCCAGAAGGTTGAGCCGAATTCACTCAAACAGTTCCAACAACTCAATAGCGCGACGATCCAGGGGTTTGTGTTGCCGCCCAACACGCTGGGTGACAGTTTGGAGTTTCTTGAGCAGGCGCTTTATGAAGTGGCGCCGACCGGATATCGAGTCGGCTATCAGGGTGCGTCGCGGCGCTACATTCAGGAATCCCAGGGGTTTCTGCTGTTATTTGCGACATCGCTGGTCTTTATCTACCTGGTGCTTTCAGCCCAGTTCAACAGCTTTCGTGATCCGCTTATCGTGCTGATCAGTGTGCCGCTGTCAGTGTTTGGTGCAATTGTTCCACTGGCGCTTGGGCTTGCCACGCTTAACATCTATACCCAGGTAGGATTGCTGACGTTAATAGGTCTGATCAGCAAGCATGGGATCTTGATTGTGGACTTTGCTAATCGCCTGGTGTCAGAGGGCTATGACCGCAGGACTGCCGTGCTCCAGGCCGCCGCGCTAAGACTACGACCTATTTTAATGACGACCTTTGCAACAGTGCTTGGTGTCTTGCCCCTGGTGCTGGCATTTGGTGCAGGGGCTAACTCCAGATTCGCCATCGGATTGATGATCGCCGCGGGTATGAGCGTGGGTACTTTGTTCACCCTCTTCGGACTGCCGACTTTCTATCTGGTGCTGGGCCCAGCACCC
>JABBBA010000156.1 GCA_018607685.1 K189A clade bacterium
TACGTACCTACCATCATTGCGGGTAAGTTCGTGGAAGAGAAATCGAAAATCGATTGCTATTTTTCAGAGACAGTCAGACCCAAGGCAGCCACTATCGGCCCGCTCATTCAGGATACGTTCGCGCGAGCCTACAGGGAGGGTGTGTTGATTGTGTTCGGAACTGATAGCGGCGTTTCCCCTCATGGTGACAACTGGAAGGAATTTGGGTACATGGTGGAAGCTGGAATGCCTGAAACCGAAGCACTCTATTCCGCGATGAAACCTGGCGCTGTCCTGCTTGGACAAGAATCAGACCTGGGTACCCTCGAGGCAGGCAAGTTGGCTGACGTAATCGCTATTAAGGGAAATCCACTAGAGGACATCAGCCTGATGCAATATGTTCCATTTGTTATGAAAGATGGCCAAATTTTCAAACGACCTTGACAGCAACGTCCCGCGACAATTGCAGGACTTTATGTCAGACAAACGTAATCTGGTCGTCTTATCCGGCGCTGGCATCAGCGTTGGCAGCGGCATCCCGACTTATCGTGACAAAGCCGGGAACTGGAAGCGTAGTAACCCGATTCAACACCAGGACTTTATGTCCAGGAAATCAGCTCGACAACGCTACTGGCTTCGCAGTTACAGTGGCTGGCCAGCTGTGGCAGAGGCCGTCCCATCCCCGAGCCACCGTGTCATCGCTGAACTGGAAAGACTCAAAATCGTGAAGATGGTCGTCACACAAAATGTGGATCGACTACATCAACAGGCAGGGTCCCGGAACGTCATTGATCTTCACGGTCGACTCGATGAAGTTATCTGCACGGTATGCCAGAAGATCATCTCAAGACATAGCCTGCAGCCTAAACTGAAGTTGCTGAACCCATTTTTATCGCAGAAAGGCGAAACGGCTCCCGATGGCGATGCTGACGTCGCAGAAGATTCAGTTTCTACCGTTGAAATTCCACCCTGCGAAGAATGCGATGGGATATTGAAACCTAATGTTGTCTTCTTTGGAGACAACGTTGAAAAGTCCA
The DNA here is from genome assembly GCA_018607685.1 of K189A clade bacterium. Classification (GTDB taxonomy): domain Bacteria; phylum Pseudomonadota; class Gammaproteobacteria; order Pseudomonadales; family Azotimanducaceae; genus UBA9659. Next base: position 1,017 of record JABBBA010000156.1, read on the forward strand.
TCGTGCAGCGAGTCTATGACGGTATCGATGATAGCGATGGTTTGCTCATCGTGGGCACTTCGCTAAAGGTCTTTTCTGGTTACCGTTTCTGCCGCTACGCATCGACACAGGGCAAACCAATTGCTTCAATAAACCCCGGCCTATCCCGGGGAGATGAACTGATCCACACCATCGTCCGGGGTGATTCAGATGATGTGCTAATACCTTTACTAAAAGGTGTTAGCACATCAATCGATTAGAACGTTCCGCAACACTTCATCCAGAGGTGTCAGCGTTAAACCCAGCAAGTGAGTAGCGGCCCCGGTGTCAACTGCATCGTCATGGTCAAGCACACCCAGCATGGCACGAGTGATCGGTGGGTTAGAACTTATCTTCTCGAAGACCCACGCGACCGCGTATCCGAGGGCTATCGGTAAAGAAATGACTACCGGCTTGTTTGCGAGCAACTTGCCTGCTCGTTCAATCAATGCCTTTCGCGTCAGTGATTCCGGTCCCGCAAGTTCGATCACCCGGTTCTCGGGTAACAGTGAGACCGCAGACATAATTGCTTCGACCACATCAGCACTATAAATAGGTTGTTCAAGGCTGTTGCTTCTAAAGCAAAAAGCCTGTGCTGACCTACCGTTCTTAGCGAGCGACCTGGAGGCATAATCCCCGGGGCCTAGCACCATTGGTACTCTGATGACGGTGGTCGGGATGGAGCCCGCCTGCAGAATGGCATCAGACGCTGCTCTTGACCGAAAACAGCGATTGGCAGACGTAGGCGCACTTCCTAAAATACCAAGTGTCACGATATGCTTGGCATCAAGGTTCGATTCAACCAGCGCGACGGACGTTTGTTCGTGCGCCATTTCGAAGGTATTGGCAGCAGATTCTTTGATAATTCCCACCAGATGAACAATCACCTCCACACCCTGCCCTGCCTGGTTGATACCGGCAGAATCCGTGTAGCTGACCACCCGAACATCAACTTTCAATCCCTCCTGTTGAAGCGATGCCGCAGCCCTCTGGGACCGAACAATCGCGACAATCTCATCATCGGGTCGCTCAATATTTATTCTTCGAATCAACTGGATACCCAGGTGTCCGTTCGCGCCAGTTATCAGTAATCGCATGAAGTGCCTTCGCCGGTGTTTAGGTCACAACTTGCGTTATGCAAGTTGTATTGTGGCATTATGCTTTCTTTGCCCAACGCCGCCAATGTGAATGCCGCAGATACTTACCCTACCAAACCTGCTGAGTTTGTCCCGCGTAGGACTGGCAACAGCCATGGCGTGGAATGTATACCATTCAAACTGGTATGTTGCCGTGGCAATTCTCTGGATCGCAATCGTTACCGACGTACTCGATGGCTACCTGGCCCGCAAGAACGACCTGACCTCTGCAATCGGAGGATTGTTGGACCATGGCAGTGATGCGTTTTTCGTCACTTGTACGATTGCAGCACTCACCCATCACAACTGGGCCCCGATCCTGTTAGTTTATGTCATTCCAGCCGCGTTTATACAGTACATGCTTGACTCAAAAGCACTAGCTGGCCAACCACTAAAAGCAAGTTCACTCGGGAAATATAACGGGATAAGCTACTTTGTCTTCGCTGGGTTCCCGGTCATGCAGCTGACGCTCGGCATCACGTTAATCCCTTTCGAGTGGTTCCTTTGGATAGGCTGGGGCCTGGTGTTAACCTCTGCAATCAGCATGGTAGACCGCCTTGTTACTTTGCTTTCAAATAAACAATCAAACGGGACGGCCGGCGAATAGCTGCCGGTTAGCCTGCGTCGCGATTGCAAACGATTCGCATGAAAGTTATGTTAGTCGTCGCTATTCAAGGGGGTTTCAACAGCATGTCACGCGGACTAAAGTGGTTTCTCGGGTTTATCGTCACGGTATTTATTGCTATCGGCGTTGTGCTGTTCCTGGTTCGGTCCCACGATGGCCCGATGGAAATTCTGGCCGGCGGCCCGTTTCAGACAGGCGAACTGGTTACTGCTCCCAACGATTGGTCGTTCCTTACCGATCACACAACCATTGAAATGCAGACGATGGCGCCACCCCGGTCTCGTACCATGTGGCTCGCGGTCTATGACAATCGTCTATTTGTGATCAGCAGCTATATGAACTCCCGCGTAGGAAAAATCTGGAAGAAGTGGCCGAACCAGGTTAAAGACAATAATCTCGCCATCGTTCGCGCCGATGGAAAGTTGTATGAACTACAGTTGGTAAGACACAATGAAGGTGAGTTTATTGACGGCGTAATCAAGCGGTTCAACGAAAAATACAGCGCAAAACTTAACTCGGATAGCATCGATAGCGGCAATGCATGGCTGTTTGAACTAAAGGGACGTTAACCAACCGGGCCCTTCGGCGCTTTTAGTTAAGCCCTTTCTACTTTAAACCCTTTCTGGTTAGACCCGTCTACCTAAGAAAGTGGATCATGACAAACTTTGTTCCGACCGCCTTCTTTTGCTTCATACAATCGACGGTCCGCCGCCTCGACCAGTTCTTTTGAGCTCATGGGATCAACGCCATCCCAGAAAGAAACCCCAAGAGAGATCGTGATTTTCAGCTCCAGGTTGTCATACACAAACACCTGTTCTTCGACTTCCAGCCGGACTCGCTCAGCCAATTTCACAGCTGCGGGTAATGGAGAGCCCCTTAAGAGAAACACAAACTCCTCACCGCCATAGCGCGCGAAGACATCATAGTCACGCGCTTCGCTATCAATAAGCTGCGCAAGGTTTTTCAGGATACAATCTCCTGCCGGGTGCCCCCAGGTATCGTTTATCTGCTTGAAGTGATCGATATCAAAGAGAATCACACACAACCCGACCTGGTTGCGCCGATTGTATTCACATTCTTTTTCGAGGACTTCGGAGAAATACCGCTTGTTATAGATGCGTGTTAAACCATCCTTGATGGCCATATTACGGAGCATCGCATGGTATTCCGTGTCGTCTTCATCCTGATAAGTGAACTTGAAAACGATGTGCCCGATGGCGACTTTGTCACCCTCCGCCAGCGGCAACGGATCATCAACGGCTTCTTTATTGACAAAACTACCATTGGTACTACCCAGGTCTGAAAGGAAGAAACCTTCGTCCTGCAGAGTAATTTTCGCGTGTTTACGACTGATACTGGTATCGGAAACCACCAGATCTACATCATCGCTTCTGCCGATCAACGTCTCGTCACGAACGAGCTCATAGACCTGACCGATGAAATCACCCCGTATCATCACCAGACAAGGGCGTTTCTCTTTGGGTTCAGCAGCGCCATTAGCCGACCCGCTTAATGTGTATTCTGTTCTATCAGACATCCGATGCTGGCTAGATACCACGGAAGAATTAGATAATATAGCACTTTGCTTTACACCTCACACCCGTCAATTACTTGCCGAATCGGCGTTCTCGCTGCTGATAAACACGAATCGCTCGCCAGAAATCGATCATCCGAAAAGCAGGCCAGTAAACCTCAGTAAAATAGAGCTCAGAGTAGGCACTTTGCCAAAGCAGAAAACCCGATAGACGTTCTTCACCCGAGGTGCGAATGATCAGGTCAGGGTCCGGTATGCCATCGGTGTACAGGTGACTGGCAAACATATCTTCATCGATATCCGCCGGCGTGATCTGTTCATCCTGGATTTGTTTGGCTATGCTTTTTACTGCATCTACGATTTCCGCCCTACCGCCATAGCTCACAGCGATATTCAACTGAAACCGGTCATGATCCTTGGTGAGCTCTTCAGTCTTCTCAATTTCGTTAATCATTTCTTCGGACAAATTATCTCTCTGTCCAATGACCTTGATTTTCACCCGCTCCTGCCTGATGACAGGGTCTACCTGATACTGTTTCAACTTCCTTAATATCAGGTCCATGAGGTAATCAACCTCGTCATCTGCGCGCTTATGATTCTCTGTTGAGAATCCGTACAAAGTGACGATCTTGATATCCAGTCGCCAGCACCACCGGAGGAAGTCTTCCAGTTTTTGTGAACCCGCATTATGTCCCTCATTAGACGCAAGCCCCTTCACCCTCGCAAAACGGCGATTGCCATCAACGATCAGGCCAATGTGGTGCGGCCTTGGGCCATTTTTGATTTGAGACCAGAGTAAGGGCTCGTAAAGCTTGTAGAGGATTGATGATATGGTCACACGCACATTCGCAATTAATTCAAGACAACTTGGAGGTGCGCAAGGATAACAGTGATTGCTAAAGTAATGAACGGGGATCAAGCCCCAGATTCACCCGCCCAACAACTTCGTAGATGGGTGACGCGACCATAATATGTTGGGTCGTGACATGAATATCCCGGAAACAACGCTGCAGGACACTGTTTTTATAGATCGATGACCCACCAGCCGCCTGGTAAAGACGGTCCACCGCCGCAACCGAGCGATGGGTGGCGTTAACCGCCGCCAATCGAAGACTCGCTTTTGTTTCCATCGACAACCGCTCACCCTGGCTAGCCATCTCGTAAGCCTGCCCAATCACCTTATGGATGTAAGCTTCAGCACTCTCAAGGTCTGCTGTCGATTCGCCGACAATACTTTGAACCTGGCTTCGTTCCGCCAGGCCTTTCACAGCGCCCGTTGGGGTTTTGCTGCCAGCCAGCTGCTTGAATGCTTCAAGCGCCTTGAACCCAATCCCAAGACTAACGCTGGAAACGCCGAGCGCCAGCAGGCCAAGCATCGGAAACTGATAAAGCGGTCTGGAGATACTCGCCCTCCCTCCCAGCACAACGGAACGTCCTGCCGGGACAAACTGGTCGGTGACACTAAAATGGTTACTTCCTGTACCGCATAGTCCAGAAACATACCAGGTGTCCTCAATTTCAACCTGCTCCCGTTCAAACATCATCAGGTGAAGCTCAGGTGCCCCACGCTTTCCCATGCGCTGAGTGTCTCCATCGAAAATGAAGCTGCCACCGCATATCCATTGAGCATTTTGCGAGCCGCTGCCAAACGGCCATCGACCAGAAACGGTATAACCGCCGTCGACAGCCTGGGCTCTACCCAAGGGAGCTGTGACACCAACGGACAGAACGCCTGGTCCGTCCCCGTATATTTGCTTCGCAAACTCATCAGGCAGAGATGCTGACAGTAGTCCTGTGGTTGTCCCTATCATGACATTCCATCCTGCGGAGCCATCCCCCATCGCCACCTGTTTGATAATCTCGACCAGCGTCGACGGGTGAACTTCACTACCCCCGAGTTCCACAGGCACCAACGCGTGGAAAAGACCTCCTGTGGCGAAGGCTTTAGCGATATCGGGGGGCAGCCTGCGTCCGGATTCAATTTCAGTGCTCCGCTCAGGCAACTGGGCAGACCAATGCTTCGCGAAGGTAATGAGTTCCTGATCAGTAAACGACATGTGCTAATGAAAACCTTAAAACGGAATAAACTGAATCATAAACCACTAACGCCGGCTAACGTAACCGATCTCGTATTGGGTAAGGATACACATCTGTCAGCTGATTCGTCTGTACCTGTTCCTGGATACTGGTCCAGCCCTCAACCGTAAACAAATCTGCATGATGCTGGCTGAAGATGGCTTTTCTGGCTTCATCAGGAAACAAAAAGGTCGCAAATTCTTCAGGGAACACGTCGAACTCACCTACTTCGAACCAGGGGTCTGCACCTACTGAACTCGCATTGTTGCTTACCGGCATCTTCCTGAAATTAATATCGGTGAGAGGACAAATTTCATCGTAATCGTAGAAGATGACGCGCCCGTGCCGGGTCACACCAAAATTCTTCAACAACATGTCGCCGGGGAAAATATCTACTGCAGCGAGCTCCTTGATCGCATTGCCATAGTCCTCAAGCACCTGTTCCAACTGAAAGCTGCTACATTGGGTAATGTATATATTGAGCGGCATCATGAGGCGCTCCGTATACAGGTGTTTGAAGATAACGACATCCGTTTCCAGATTGACTGAAGCAGATGCAACCCGGGACAGTTCATCAAGCAGGTCGGGATCAAACCGATCCTTCGGTAGTTCAAAAAACTGAAACTCCTGTGTATCCGCCATCCGACCAACCCTGTCATGGGTCTTGACCAACTGATACGCAGCCCGTACCTGTTGTCGTGTAACCGATTTGGTTGCTGGAAACTTATCTTTGATGACTTTAAACACCGTCTGGTAGGAATCGAGCGTAAACGCCATCATCACCTGCCCTTTTATTCCCTCTGATATTCGGAAAAGATCATTCGACTGATCCAGGTGTTCACGAAAGCCTCGAAAGAATTCTGTCTTGCCGTGCTTGTAAAACCCGATTGAAGTGAACAGCTCCCACCTTTTCTTACCAGGCAAAAGGGTTTGGAGATAACTCACGATGACCGATGGCTCGTCTACCGCCACCATAAAATAAGAGCGCGTGAAACTGAAGATGACCGATAATCTGGCCTCACCCCACAACACGGAATCGACAACCACACCATCTTTGACTCGACCAAAGGCGATTGATAATGGAAACAAATGACCGCTTACCTCCAATCGACCGACCAGGTAGGCGCCTTTGTTTCGATAGAAAGTAACACCTACCATTTCCAGCGACACATCAGCAGAGTCACGAAGCGGCGGAATGTCGTTTCGTAATCGCGTACTAATCCCTTCCCCGTCGAACTTAACGTTTGCCAGGTAGGGGGAAAGCTCACATTCCAGCAGCACCTGGCTGATGATCTCGGTGATGGTTCCTCGATACTTTGAGGTAACGGCGCTGTCTGGCTCAATCAAGAGCTCAGGATCTGAAGAAACGAATGCGTTCAGATCATCAGGAACGGCCTCATTGGACGATGCTCTGTAAATACTGTTGTAGAAGGTACCCGCCAAAGCCGCATCAGCCATGCCCTCCAGAGCAATCGTGAAGCATCGTTTTATGCCGGGCCAGTCTGTGCTGGTCACGGCAGAAACCCGCACTGTCTCCAATACAACCGCTTTACACTCTTTATATAGGAGGATTCTTGCCTTTGAAGCTGCCTGAACCGCTTGCCACTCACCCTGAACAAATCTCTCGCGCGCGCCGCCGGTAATTGCCGCGAATCTGACGCGATAATCCCTGAACCCTTTAACAATCTGGTCTGCAACAAACCGGTGATCGACCAACGTGTTCCCCAACGCGACAAATGGTGGATTATGCATGTTGCAATGCAATGCGACATCCCTATAATGGCCTGACCAAATTGGTCTGACCACAATGGTAAGTCCAAAACGGTATTACCAAATACTCAAAATAAGCGAAATTTATGTCAACCGGGACATCAAAAGCAGACGAGATTATCAAAGTGCTCAGGAGTGAGATCCTCCGGGGCCAGTATCGCCCTGGTGAAAGACTTCCCTCTGAAAGAGATCTCGCAGCGCGATTCGAGTCAAACCGGGGTGCAATCCGGGAGGCGATTAAAAAACTCGAACAGCTGGGAATAGTAGCCGTGGCGCCAGGCGGCGTCAGGGTGCTGCCCGTTGAGGAAGCGACGCTGGAAGTACTCGGCTATCTTCTGGAACTCGGGGAAATTCAGAAGCCTGAGCTTATCGGTCAGTTATTTGATGTGTTCGCGGTGATGATATCGCTGTCTGCACGCTCAGCGGTAGTCGCGGCTACCGACGAAGATATTACGGAAATGGTCCAACTCGTCGATCAGCTCGTAGATAGCGTAGGGGATCAGGAACGTCATTCAGAGGTCTGGAGGCAATTCAGCGAAAAAATGATGTCTGTTCACAAGAACCTGGTTCTGCGTCTGGTCGGAAATGGACTGCGAACACAGTTTATGAGCAGCACTTTAAATCTGGGATTCGAGCCAGATATCGATCTTGCCGCGCTCAAGCAGCAACTGATTCGGCTTCAGGATTCAATTAAGGCCCGGGACGAAGTCAACGTTCGCGACGCGGTGATCCAACATTTTCAAATCATTAAAA
>JABBBA010000011.1 GCA_018607685.1 K189A clade bacterium
CTTCTACCTGATGTGACGGCATTGGTGATCGATGAGGCGCACCAGCTTCCTGATATTGCCCGGCAGTTTTTTGGCCAACGATTGTCCAGCGGGCAGTTTACTGAATTGTTACGCGATGTCAGGGCACAACTATCCCTGCTGGGTAATGATGACCCGTACACCTCAGATTTTGTTAATGCCCTTGAGGCGCAACTGGTGGCGCTGAAAACCTTAATGCTGGCGGGTACCGACCCTCATTTTGAGCGATGGCTGGATGAGAAGTCCCGACACCTGATTCTCGCTGTTGACCAGGCCCTGGCGGAGATGGGTAATCGCCTTTTGGATGTCGCTGATAGAAGTGACGGTCTGGCTCAATGTGCCAAACGTGCGCTGGGCATGGCGGATATCTTTGCGCTGCTCACGGAGCAGGCTGATCCAGGAGGTGATTATGTTCACTGGATTGAGAGAACCCAGGGAAGTTATACCATTCATCTTTCTCCGCTGGAGATTGGTGCTGAGTTCCAGAGGGTTGTCAGGGATTCAGGGGCTAGCTGGGTATTTACCTCGGCGACACTATCGGTAGATGGTTCTTTTAGACATTTCAAATCGGAACTTGGTGTAGACGATGAGATTTCTGCGATCTTCGAAAGCCCGTTTGATTATCTAACGTCCGTCAAAGCCTACGTGCCGGTTGGCTTACCTGAGCCAGGCAGTGAGGAACACACTAAACAACTTGTGGCCAGCTGTGTCCCGCTGATCAAGAATAACAATGAAAGGACGTTTTTCCTGTTCACCAGTCATCGTGCATTACAGCTTGCGGCGCTAGAGCTTAAACAGATTGGAAGGCCACTGCTGGTGCAGGGGACCCGGTCAAAAATTCAGATGCTTACCGAGTTTAGAGAGTCGCCACGGAGTGTATTGCTAGGCACGCAGAGTTTTTGGGAAGGCGTGGATGTCAGGGGGGCAGGGCTGAAGCTGTTGATCATCGATAAACTACCTTTCCCGAATCCATCGGATCCAATCTATAATGCGCAATCAATGGTGATTCGCAGTAATGGTGGCAACGGCTTTACAGAGCTGGCCCTGCCTAAGACTGTCCTGTCGCTAAAGCAGGGTTTTGGTCGCCTGATGCGTGAAGCGAGTGATAAGGGGTTGTTTGTACTTGGTGATTCAAGAATTCGCAGTCGTTCGTATCGAGAATATGTCATCAATAATCTGCCTGAAATGGACTGGCTTGATAAGCACGACGATGCGGTTGCCTGGATGCGCGAACTTTGAGCTACGAACTTTGAGCTACGAACTTTGATGTGCGAATCATGATGCACAAACTACAATGCTACTTTTTTGAGAACTTTGCCCAGTGAATCTCCTTGGAATTGATACTTCTACCCGCTCCACCGTGCTGGGATTGCAGCTTGGATCTGAGGTCCTGGATCGTACATCTCCGGAAGTCGAAACACACAGTCGCGAAATCCTGCCATCAATTGACCTGCTCGTGAAAGAGGCTGGAATCAGTCTTGGAGACCTTGATGGAATAGTTTTTGGGCAGGGTCCCGGTTCTTTTACTGGTCTGAGAATCGCCATAGGGGTTGTTCAGGGATTGGGTTACGGTCTGGGTATTCCTGTTGTTCCAGTATCTTCCATGGCCTGTATTGCGCATTCGTTTGAGTCTGTGATCAATCCGCCGCTCGTATTCGTAGGATTAACGGCTCGGTTGGAGGAAATATACTACGGTGCTTACAGGTTCGAGAATGGCATTGCGGTACCAGTCATCCCCGAGGGGGTGGTTGACGTCTCTGAACTGCCACAGTTACCCGCCGGCGACTGGGTCGGGTGTGGCAACGCTATGGCAGAATTGGGTACAAAAATTGAAGCGATAACGGGTGTTTCCTTCAACCGTCTTTCGAGTGAAGCTATTCCGACTATCCAAAATTTGCTTGTTCTTGGTTCCTGGAAGTTCAGCCGTGGCGAGTCGGTGAATGCCATGGCGGCGACGCCGGTCTACCTGCGTGAACAGGTTGCCTCTCGGCCCGGTAAGAGATGAGTCGGTTCAGGGTTGGCTATGACAATGAAGGTTATTACCTTGAAGATACCTATTCGCGTCAGCATCCCCTCAGGGTTAATTTTTCACACCCGGAATTCCTGGCCCGACTGCGAGGTGCAGGGAAAAAAAGTGAGCTGGTGGCTCGTGCCGTCAAAGCGGGTGCAGGTGTTCGAGTATTAGACTGTACGGCCGGGCTGGCACGGGACTCGTTTGTGCTGGCTTCCCTGGGGTGTGAGGTGACATTGGTAGAGCGATCAAGGGTTGTTTCTACGTTGCTTCTGGATGGGCTGAAGCGGGCGCGACGGGTTCCGGAACTAGTCGCTGCTGCCAATCGAATCAAGCTGACCAATGCTGACTCACTTTCGCTGATGGCTCAAGGTGATCTGGAGTGCGATGTGATCTACATTGATCCGATGTTTCCTGAAAAGCAGGGCGCCGCCGCGGTGCGTGGTCCCATGCAGCATCTGCAAAGATTTCTTGGGACAGATGAAGATGCGATGGCATTGCTGTCCGTTGCGTTGCAGTCAGGCTGTGGCCGGGTTGTGCTTAAGCGGCCGCCTCAAAGTGAATGGCTCTCTCCGGTTGCCCCGACCCATGTATTCAAAAATAAAAACAGCCGTTACGAAGTGTTTGCGCGATAGTCGTTAAATTTCCGGACAGCCTGGAGAATGTTGTATCTGACATCGGCATCCAGAGACCGGGCAGTGACCGATTCCAGCGGGTCGAAGCTCCCGCTGACCGTGAGATTCACATCGACAATTTCCTCGCTTTTTAATTCTCCAAGGAAAGTGGAGAACAGCGATTTGTCGAAAAACTCTGGTGAGTTGATGCCGTAGATCACCGAGAGTTGCTCTGCGATTCCGGCCGATGCCGATTCCAGAGCTTTTAGTGATGGCAGGCTGGAGTGCTGCAGCAACGCCATGACAATATAGAATCGCTCCAGTGTTGGGTCGGTGATGCTGGCGATATCCTGAAGGCAGCTATACTCAGGTGATTCAGGCGATGGAATCTCGATGTCGCTGCCATCTACTGTAATCACTCCAAGCTCAGCCAACGTTTCAACAACCATTTCCAGCACTTCCTCCAATTCAGAGATATCCCAGTGAAGGAACATCTCTGATTTCATAAATGGGAACAGCCTTCCTACGAAGATTGAGAGTGCCTGCCTGTCTGTTTTGGTTTCGGTTTGGACGAACCTCGCCACCAATGACGGTAGCGCGTACACATGAATGACACTGTTCGCGTTGTAAGTCAGGGTTACTGACTGTCTCGGAGAGGCGGAAACGATAGTTCCGAACTGATGTTCCGTTTTGCTTAAACCGACAATCTGAATGGTTTGCTCGAGTATTTCACTTGAGCTTGCCGTTGTAACTGAACATTCGGCCGGACCACATTTTTGTGCGATGGTTCGTAAGAGCTCAATTTGATCCAATAGATATTGTTCCTCAATGTTTTGTCTCGTGGTTGATAACAGAGCCACGGCAACCAGATTTGTCGGTTTTACGGCGACGGATTTGTTAATACGAGTTGCCAGGTTCTCTGCCAGTTGCAGACAGGTCTCGGATAGCTGAAGTGAAGAAAGTGTCGTCAGTTGTTGCCATTCGGGCAGGCGTTTATCCATGAATTCCTGGAGTGGGAGGGGTTCACCGAAGTTCACGGTAACCTGTCCGAAATCACGTCTCAGGGACCTGAAGATCCCAAAAATATCGAATACGGATTCTGATTGCTTGTCCTTACCCGATAACTCCGCCATATACGTCGATGACTCAAGCACTCTCTCGTAGCCGAAGTAGACCGGCATGAATACAATGGGTTTCGTTGCGTCCTTGTGAAAGCTGTTCACTGTCATGCGGAGCATACCTGTCCTTGGCGGCAAGGTTCTTCCGGTTCGACTTCTGCCCCCCTCGATGAAGTACTCTACTGAAAAGCCGCGGGTGAATACCTGGTGCAGGTATTCATCGAAGACCTCTTTGTACAGGCCGTCACCCTGGAAGCTTCTTCGCATAAAAAACGCACCGGCTCTTCGAAGCAAAGGTCCGACGACTGGCAGGTTGAGGTTTTTGCCTGCAGCTATGTGGGGTGGTGTCAGACCGTTGTGATAGAGCACATAGGAAAGCAGAAGATAGTCGATATGGCTTCGATGGCAGGGGGTGTAAACGATCTCGTGTGACTGCGCCATCTGTTTAACCACGTCAATGTGGTTAACCTCAATCCCCGCATACAGTTTGTTCCAGAGCCAGGTCAGTAACACGTCGAAAAATCTTATGACGCGATAGGACTGGTCAGATGCAATTTCCTGAGCATAGGTCATCGCTTTTTTTTCTACGGACAGGAAGGTAACATCGTTGGATCTTGCCTCACGCTCGATTGCCCCGCGGACTTCGTCGCTTGCCAGTATTGTGTTGAGCAGAGTGCGCCTGTGGGAGAGGTCTGGGCCGATGATCGCCTGTCGCTGGTTGTTAAAATTGACCCGAAGTAATCGCAGGAGTTTCCTTACCTGTCTCGGTTGTTCAGGCTCAGAAGATATTAATTCATCCAATGCAATGGGGTACCCGAACTGAACCAGGATATGCCCCGGGTGAAACAGCATGGCGAAGAACTTTTTCAGCCGACTGGTCGCGCTCCAGTTTTCCGAGAGCAATAGCTTGAAAAGTGATTTTTCCCTGTCTGGCTGGTGACCCCAGAAAAGAGAGACGGGAACGATCTTGATTGACTGATTTTTCAATGTCGCCTGATGTTCGAAAAGGCGCATCATCCGGTCAGATTGCTGGCGCAGTGACTTCCTGCCTAGCGTTCCTTCCGGATGGCCCAGAAAGAATACAGCGCGACGTTCGTCGATTCCCGGAATAACGGATACCGCTGATGGCAAACCACCGGCCTCGCAGGCCATATCCGTCACAAGAAGATCAGCGGTTGACCGAAAGGGCAACACATAACAGATAAGGTCAGAGTCTTCCAAATCGAGCGATTCATGAGTGCCGCCCAGGAAGGTCGGATTTATCCAGAGGAAGAGAATTCGCTGGGACAGTGCGAACTGTGCATTTTTTAGCTTAAGGCTTAGCGCCCTGAGTTTAGGGTGCATGTCCATTAAACAGGTCCGAGAGGGCGTCTGCGGGATCTCGTCCTTCGATTTCAACCTCGTAGACGTTGTTGAACTTCCTTTGTGTGGTGGTCGTGATGGCCGCACGCGTATCGAGAACGGTGGGCCTCAGGAATACCAGCAGGTTCTGTTTTTGTGTTGTAGTCGTGGAGCTCCTAAACAAAAAGCCCAAACCAGGGATGCTGCCCAGCAAAGGTACCTTTGAGTCGTTGGAGGTTTCCTTATCCCTGATCAACCCACCGATGATGATGACTTCCTTGTTGTCGACAAGAACGGTCGTATCTATTGTGCGTATGTTGGTTATCAGGTCAGCACTTCCTTCTGCACCAATCGCATCAAGTGAGGCAGGGTCAACCTCGGAGGCTTCCTGGTGAACTTTGAGGCGTACCAGATTGCCATCATGGATATGAGGAGTGACTTCCAGTGTTAGTCCTACATCTTCACGCTGGATTGTCGTGAATGGATTGGATGCGCCGTCACTGCCACTCGTTGTTGAGCCTGTCCTGAACGGGACGTTTTGACCGACTACAATTTTTGCTTCCTCGTTATCCATTGTTGTGATGCTGGGCGTGGACAATAAATTGACGTCTCCGTTTGTCGCCAGGGCTCGAATAATGACGCCAAAGCTTGTTCCGTCCTCGTTGATTCGACCACCGGCTAGTATCGGTGAAGTCCCGAGATCAACCGGTGTTTCAGGACTACCTGCCGCAATGTTTTGCAGAATCTGTGCGAGGGTCCCCGAGGGCGCTGTTAGTCCAAGTGGCACATTGCCGCTGCTGGCGTCTGCAACAAAGAGCTCTGTCCCGAGCTGGCGGGAGAAATCCGCTGAGACTTCTACAATGGCCGCCTCTATTAATACCTGCATTCGACGTACGTCAAGGCTATCGATGACATCCATAATCTCAAGCATCGCCGAAGGGTCCGCGCGAATGACCAGAGCATTTAGCGCTTCATCGGGCTGGATGTTAATTTTAACCTTGTTGGAGGTGTCATTCTCATCGTCAACAATTGTGTTCCTGAGAATTTCAGCCATTTCAACGGCGTCGGAATGAGCCAGTCGAATAACCTGGGTGGACCCGGTTCGATTCGCAGGAACATCCAATTGGGTTATTAGCTGCCTTACCTTTTCGACGGTGTCTCTTTCGCCCTTGATTACCATGGAATTCGTTCGTTCGCTGGCGACAATGGTCACTTTGTTTGGACCCTTGGCGCCTTTCCCAATCTGGTCGGGAGCGAGTTGCTCAAGGAGCCCCACCATATCTTCGACCCATGCTTCTTTCAGGCTGACGATTTCAACGGTCTGGTTGTCGGCGATGTCGATTCGTTCAACAATTTCAGTCAGTCGGGCGATGTTCTCTGAGTGATCGCTGATGATCAGGACATTAGGTGACGCGATGCCAGCAACATGGCCGTATTGCGGAATAAGGGGTCGAAGGATTTTAACCAGGTCCTCTGAAGGGGAGTTTCTGACCGGGATGACGGCGGTCACCAATTCCTCTGACCGTGAAGGGGTCAGGAAATCTTTTGGGTTGCCGCTCTGTTTTGCCAGCACCTGCTGAACGATCTTGGTGATATTCCCGGTAGGAACAGCGGCGTAGCCATGAACCCTGAGGACCGACAAAAATAGTTCGTAGATGGTGTCCTTGTCCATGGACGCGTTCGAGATAACGGTGACGTTGCCTTTGACCCTGGGGTCAACCACAAAACTTTTGCCGGTAATGACAGAAACCTGGGTGACGAATTCCCGGATATCGGCGTTCTTCAGGCTTACCTTCCAGGTTTCTTCTGCGATTTTTTCCTGGGCAGATGCTTCCTGTACAGGCAGTGCAATGGGCATTAGTAAGCAGCCGACCAGTAGGGTCAGGGTGATACCTAATCGCGAATTATTTACAGTCATGAAAGTCGTTGCTCAATATGCGTCAAATGATATGCGACCGAGTGATTCAATCCCAGCTTATTTAGGTACAGGTACAGTAAGAAAAAAGCGCCGGGAACCTCGCTGGACCTCAACACGAACCCGGGATGATGCCATGACCTGATTCATAAGCGCGGAATCACTTGAGGCTGCACCAACCGGCTTACCATTGAGTGACAGTATGACGTCACCTGCCTGAAGCCCGGCCTGCTTGATGGCGCCTGGCGCGTCTGCGCCAACTTTATAACCGCTTGCCTCACCGGTTGATACGGGCGTAATGCCAGCTTCACTCAGGGTGCCCTGAAGGTCGCTGCGCAACTTTTCCTGATACTGGGTAAGCGTGTTCTGAGGGCCGTTATTGGATAACGTGTTTTTTGACTCTGTCCTGTTACGAATTCTGTTCCTGGCATTTTCCAGATTAGATCGTGTTGCGCTTGATATGCCTGGTCCTCCTGACTGTGTTGCCGTCTTTGGTGGAGTGTCGACACTGACGAATTGAAATTTCGTATCGGAGAAGAGGAGCTTCTCCATCCTGGAGCCCCGCTTGATTAATACATGATCTTCGAACACAGCAGCAAGCGTAGCGTTTCCCGGTAGCCTGTCACCAATCGAGAAGAGTTCACCGGTTTTGTTTTTTTCCGCCACGATAGCGGTGGAAAGTTCTGCCTCTTCAGCGATAAAAATACCCTGCAGCTCCAGGTTTAACTTTGTCTCGGGCGCATCAATGGCCTGGGGCACGACACCTGCTTCCTCAAGCTTGCCGAAGAGTTCGAGGTTGGAGACTTTAAAGGTTGGTTGGGTTGTTGCCCTGCTGGTGGTGGGTTTTGAATCAGGGATAATGCTGGGTGCGGTCATGGTTTCCATGAAGAACAGCACTGTATTGGCAACCGTCAGGCTCATCAACACGATCAGCAGGATGCTGATTGCGGTAGCAATCTTCCTGCTGTGGTCAGTAAACAGTTGCAGTGCGTGATCCACGTGGGGCCGCCAAAAAGTTCTTCAGGCCTAAAATACCATAGAACTCATTAACTGAAGCTTAATAACTGTCCGTAAGCCGCGACTAGAAGACTTTCTCCTCAAGGAGAAAAGCAGGCCCGGTTGTATCCTGGTACCCGTTTGGAAGCGGCAAACCGGCCATATCCATCAATGTGTAGGAGACGGAGGTCTGTGACCATCCGTCTGGTTTCAATGAAAGCGTCAATAAGTCAGATGTGCCTGAGGCGACATTCAACTTTGCGTCTGAACCTTCCATTGAAAGGATTCCCGTGAGAGCCGGTAACTTGACACTATGAAACTGTTCCGGCGTTTCAATGTGCACGATGCCGCCGGACCAGTTCGTTTCACCGGTCAGTGCGGTGAGCCAACGTTGATTGAAAGAAGCATGGATGCCTGAGAGCGTGAAGACACCGGTCAGGTCAAGGCCATACTCGACGCTGATGGCGTTAATAAAGGGGCTTTCGATGGTTCCAGTAATATTGTCCAGCGATCCACCGGAAGATGAAACTATTGCGTTCAGTTCCAGTTGAAGACCCTCACCGTTGAGTTTAATCAGTGCGTGCACTTTTCCCATGAGTAGCGGCAGGGCGGCCATATCCCAACTCACCGCGACTGGGGGGAACTGTCGGTATTGCACCTGGGTTGAACCCTGCCAGATTCGTCCCTGGGCCTTGCCGACTTTTAGCCCTGGGATGTTTTGTTGCAGGTCATCGCCGGCTAGTCCGGTAATAATGCTGGCGGGTGCCAAAACAATGATGGAGATGCTGAAAGCAGTGATCGCAATGGCGAGATATAAAGCTCTGTTCATGACAACGGTTCACGACTGTTCATGACAACCAGTTCACGACTGTT
>JABBBA010000185.1 GCA_018607685.1 K189A clade bacterium
GGTGACCTCTCTATCCAGTTATTGGGAATACGAACATCTCGAATACACCAACTATGACTATACAAGTTTCGCTGTGGTAGTTTCCGAGCAGGGAGAATCCGGAGACTCTTTCACCCAGGAGTTTCGTATTCAGTCGGACTATGATGGCAAGTTCAATTTCATGGCTGGCGTCTTCTATGAAGATTTATTCCGAGATCTTGATGCCCCCGTCCAGATCCTGACTGAGAACCTGAGTAACATTTTTGGCGCCTCTGTTCCCGCAACTAATGCTCCTCCACCCTATACAGGAACTTACATCAACTATCACCAGCATTGGGATAATGATGTAGAGAGCTTTTCTATATTCGGTAGCGTTGACTACCAGATCAATGATCAGTGGAAAGTGTCAGGTGGCGTCCGGTACACGGATGAAGACCGTGAAGCAGTTGGTGGCAACCTGTTTGAGAACAGCGGCGCATTGGGATTCGGCCCAGTCGGATTGACATACGACCCCAAAGATTCGACGGATAACACATCGCCGGAATTCACCGTCAGCTACAATCCACGTGAAGACCTGATGTTCTTCGGTGCCTATAAAAGCGGCTTTCAGTCTGCGGGTATATCAAACCCGGGAACAGTTCCTAACCTTGCCGCGCTACCCAAGGACGTTGCTAACGATACCCTCGTGTTTGATGAAACAACGGTTGAGGGCTTTGAACTGGGGATGAAGGGTCGCTTTATGGACAATCGGCTCAGCGCTGAAGTTATCGGTTTCTACTTTGAATCCGAGGACCTGCAGGTCGGTATCTTTAACTCAAACACCACGAGCTTCACCTTGCAAAACGCAGCCGAGGCAGAAAACTATGGTGTTGAAGCCAATCTGATCTACCAGATGAGCGACTCCATTCAATTACGCGCTGCGCTATCTTACGCCCACCTGGAGTTCAGCGAGTGGAAAGATGCTGGATGTCACCCTGTCGATGGCGCCCGCACCGATCTTGCTACCCAGACTGCTCCAGGCTGTCACATCGGTCCCGACGGAGTTCCTATTCAGGACCTTTCCGGTGAAGAATATGGTGGACCACCCCTTGTCATCAACATCGGCGCTACCTACAACACCACCGTCTTCAATAACTGGGGACTTGAGGCGTCGTTCGACACGATTCATCACAGCGATGGTGAACGGGTCCTAAATCAGCCTTATACGGACGTTCCAGAGCGGACTGTCACGCACCTGGCGGCAACCCTGTTTCAGCAGGATGGTCCCTGGGAAGTCGGGGTGAGCTGCACCAACTGCTTTAACGAGATCTACGTCACCTCCATCGGCAACAAGCCCCTTGCAAAAATTAACGCGGGCGTTAATGGTGATATGACAGGCTCTATTGCGCCACCCAGACTGGTAACAATGGCGCTCACCTATAACTTCAACTAATCGCCTCTGGTGTGCCCTTCTTTCTTCGTTGAAAGAAGGGCACCACTAAGCCACGTCACAGCCCTGTGTTAAGCAGCCTCTTTGATTCCATCAAAATACGCCCACGAGATTACAACCAGAAAGACCAGATCGACCTTTTCTTCAGATGAAGTAATAGCGATTAGATTGCAACTTTGTTTAAGCGGGTGAATCCATTTGCTTGCGATACTGATACGGAGACAATTCCACCCATCGCATAAAGGCCCGCCTAAAATTAGTCACTTCGCTATAGCCGAGAAGCTCAGCGATTTCCTGTACGGTAAGATTAGTCGTCCGT
Organism: K189A clade bacterium; assembly: GCA_018607685.1. Taxonomy (GTDB): domain Bacteria; phylum Pseudomonadota; class Gammaproteobacteria; order Pseudomonadales; family Azotimanducaceae; genus UBA9659. The sequence goes on from JABBBA010000185.1 coordinate 1,728, forward strand.
AGATATTCGATGGCCAGCTCCCGCCGGACATCATCAAGGATGCGCTGATAACTGGTGCCCAGATCATTGAGCCTTCGCCGCAGGGTTCTTGCACCCAGAGACAGGCGTTGAGCAACCGCATCCAGTTTGGGAAATTCACCCGGCGTGCTCAGAAGTAAATGGCAGATGCGCGAAATGATATCGTCTTCGATCTCCATCTGGTTTAGCAGTTTTCGGCAGGATTCTTCACAAATTTGCGCAGTGCTGGCATCAGCTTCAGCAAGTGACTCGGATAACTCCTCGCGTGAGAATCTGTATTGGCAACTGGTCTGGTTGAAAATAACCGGGCACCGAAAGCACTGCAAATGCTTTTCCGCATACTCAGGTGCTTCGTAGTTAAGAAGGATCCGGGTCGGGGTATGATCGCGCCCCAGTAACAACCCAATCAGTCTACTAATACCCCCGAACAATTCTTCAACCGTGTACTGCGCAACTCTGCCGCCGGGCAGCAGGTGATCTATTCGAAGTACAGCCTCGTCACCATCAACTTCGAAGGCCAGCTCAAACAATGCACCCGCCATCTTGTGATATTTCACCGCAATTTGGACAGCCTGTTCGAGCGTTGCGCTGCTCATCATCGCGTAGCCCAACAACCCATAATCAGAAATGGATACTGTGCGTGGCGATTCCAGCCAGACACCATTCATACCCACCAGGTCTAGCATATTGGATAATTGGTGAATTCGTTGCTTGTAGGTCACACGTTCCGAGGACAGGTCAATGTCCGTACCGGCCAGACTGACATCAGCAGCGATACCCCGCTCTTCCATCGATTGAACGAGAGACAGGACAAGCGGGGTCGGAAAAGCCCGCTTATCTAGACTGTAATTATGGAACCTGGACTGCAGTTCTGAGAGCTTACTGATCGCCATGATTAGTAGGTTTTTTCTCAAATGTTGATTATATTTTTTTAGTGTCCGGATTTAGCTTTTGTCTGTCAAACTTCAGGTTCCAGGTGTCGTAAGCGTCTGATTTCATAGTTGTTTTTCTTTCTGGATTGCTGGATTGCGTAATCAACGAACTCCAGCCCTACCCCCAGCGCATTCCCAATCAGGTTAATCCTGAGCCTATCCTCATACTGCAACTCGCAACAAGCGTGGGTTGCAAGGAAAGCAGCCTCAAGTACCTGCTGTTTACCAATGCCATTCAGGTAGGCCGCCTGGGATTGGACATAGTCCACTATGTCGACATGCCTGGCCGAAATATCCCGCACCAGGTCTTTGGTTTCACTATCGGTTAATTCAAACCCGCACAACTTCAGGCAGATCTCCTGTGCAACGGCGACATGTGCATGCTGGTTGTACCCCAGCAGAATGTATAAACAGATTCTTTTGACCAGCGGTACTGATGAGGGTGCTTCGAGTGCATTCGGCTGGTAAGCAGACAAGCAGTGTTCACAGCGCCAATACTCTGCGAACTGTTCAATGGGTAGCAGTGGAAGTCCAAACAGGCAAAACCAGGTCGACTCGAGCTGCTCGCTAAACGGCTGCTCGGTATCACAGACCGCGCAATGTCGAGAGCCTATTGGGACTGTTTTCGCCCGGGCTCGCTCACCAAACAGGAAAATCACACCAGATCCTTAAACCGGAAATGAGTGCCGCATACTGTTATCTCATTACCGGACCAGGTGAGCCCGTGATTCTCCGCAGCCGTAATAATGGCCGCCGGATTTACCACCGAAAACTCCACCGCAGCAACCCCATCACCGCGCCCATCAACCGCCTCAATAAAACGGACCTCGCCCTCATCCAGCGGCATCAGCAGAACATCATCCTCCAGATGGAAGCTCTTACCGAAAGCCGCGGACCATTTGGTCGCAATCGCTTCCGGATCGCCAGCCTGGACATCCACCGCTGTAATTCCCCCGACATGCTTCGATTCATTGTCACGCCAGTCAGGCCCTGCCCATAGCCACTCATCGCTGGGCCTCATTTCATCAAAGGAGACAATCGCCGCGCCAATATCTTTTGGGTGAACATGAAAGGCAGAGACTTCTTCGCGATCAACTTCCCAGACCTTTCGTATGCCCAGCGCCTCTGTTCGTTGGCTGACTTCCTTAATATCGTCAACAAGCAAAAGCACCATGTAACCACCATCTCCGCCACGACGCTCCAGCAATCGCCCTGCTGTCGTCCCGTCTTCTTTGGGGCAAACAATCTCAACAAAGGTCTCACCGATGGCCATGACGCTGTTACGTAAACCGAACGCACCAACGCCTGGGTCGTCGTAATCCGCCTCAAGTCCAAGAATGTCGAATACCTGCCGTCGAACCGGGGCCAACTCACCAGCGACGAGGGCCACCTGCTTTAGTTTCATCATTTACCTACCTGTAAAACGTGTCTCAGAAAACGTTACAAACTATGTCACGGTTAAATGCGCGATTCTACTGACAGCGCATATCCATTGCTTTAGGATTCTGCCAGACAAAAATGCTTATCTATCAATCTCACCTCTCAAAAGGATACCTTCATGAGACTGCTTCTTGTAATTGCCCTGTTGTTCCCGCTTCTAGCGGGCGCCGCAGAACCTACGCCAATGGAAACTAAAATTAGCGCTGCTATTGACCACGAACGGCGGACAGATGCCGACCGTGAACGGGACAGGAACCGCCAGCCTCTCAAGACCTTGACCTTCTTTGGCCTGCAGGATGATATGGAAGTGCTGGAACTCCTTCCTGGCCGCAGTGGCTGGTACACAAAGATCCTCGGACCGGTACTCGAGGAGAACGGTAAACTGTATCTGTCAATTGGGACTAACTCCGTTGCCAAAATGATCGATAACAAACCGGGTTTTGCATCAACTGAAATCATTCCATTTGACGGCATTGGCAAATCAGAAACAGAAGAGCGTCGCGCAACAGTGCCAGAGTTCAGCTTCGGCGTGCGCAAATTGGATATGGTTCTAACCTTTCGAAACCTGCACAACTTTGATGCTGCCGGGCGGGCGAACCTGAATGCAGCTGCATTCGAAGCCCTGAAAAAAGGCGGCAAATATGCGGTTGTGGATCACACCAGGAGACACATGCAGCCGGAGAATCAGGAGGTATGGAGACGCATTGACCCGATTCAGGTCATTAAGGAAGTTGAAGCGGCAGGATTCAAATTTGTTGACTATTCAGACCTGCATTATAAACCTGATGATGAACTACGATACGAAGTGGGAAGGAAAAGTGTCACAGGGAATACGGATCGGTTTACAATTTTATTTGAAAAACCCTAAACGGGCGTGAACGTGGAGCCTGACAAACAACTAGCTGCCATCACAAAAAGTTTTTAGCTCTTCAATGAGTTGTTCGGGGCAGCAGCGCGCCCTGAAGTCCACGTCAACATATTCGTAACCAATTGTCCTGTCCTCGCAGACGATAAAAGTCGCAGGGACAGGCAACTCCCTACCGTCGTTACCATTTACTTTATCCAGCATCAGACCCCAGCTCTCAAACAGGTTTCTTTCTGGCGGCTCAAGCGCATAGACAATGCCAAAGTCTCTGGCTATCTGGTTGTCCCGATCAAAAATTACCTGGTAGTTTTCAGGTAGCTCACCGGCTGTTTCCAGCTTTTGTGGAGAAATTGCAAAGTAGGTACATCCAAGCTTTGTTAGTTCGGATTGCACATTTTCGTAGGCTTCAATTTCTGTCTTACAGTACTGACACCAGAATCCACGGAAAAAGTTGAGGACAACAGGACCCTTTTCGAGTACTTCATAGAGCCTACACCTGACATTGTTCGCATCGATAAACTCGAAATCCGAAACTGTCTCCCCTACCTGCAGACAACGGGTGTGCATTTCATCTCGCCGCAACCTGGCAACCGTGCGGGTCATAATGGCAAGCTCCGGCGTCGGCAGGTTCTCGCAATTAGTGACGCGAAGCTGAGCCAGTTTGTCCTGGAAAGTAGATCGGACCATCTCTGTATCTTTATTCTTATTAGAGTACTTTGTGGTCGACATTATTACTGGATGGGCGAGCTTAAGAAAGGCGCCACAGTAATCTATTCATAATTAATTGATAATGGGTGCGTTTTAGATACACTCTATTCTTTCTCGGAATAGGTCTCGCCTATGGATCGCCTGTCCGCCATGAACATGTTCATTCGCGTCGTCGAAACCGGCAGTTTTAGTGCCGTCGCGAAAGAGTTGAATAGTACACAGCCCACCGTCAGTAAAAATATCGCCGAACTGGAATCCTGGCTGGGTGCAAAACTGCTTAATCGAAGCACGCGAAGCCTGCGGCTGACGGAAACCGGATCCGACTACTATGAGCGTTGTGTTGCCATTCTGCAGGATGTGGAAGAGGCGGAACAGAACGTAGGGTTGCTGCAAACCCAGCCAAAAGGGGTTGTGCGGGTGACCGCCGCCGTCGCATTTGGTCGACTGCACATAGTGCCAAGACTCGAGAACTTTTTCGTACAGTACCCGGATATTAAGATCGACATCACCCTCAACGATCGTGTCGTTGACCTGGTTGAAGAAGGTGTCGACGTTGCATTTCGAATGGGGAATCTGCGCGATTCCAATCTGATCGCCCGCCGGTTGTGTGCGAGCCCCAACCAGGCCGCAGCGTCGCCGGAGTATCTGAAAAAATATGGTGTGCCAAGACATCCACGGGACTTAAAAGAACACAACTACATTATCTATACCGACCTTGGTAGCCGCGACCAGGCCACCTTCAGGGAGTCTGGTGAACCACTGCACATCAAGGTGAAAGGCAACCTGCAGACAAACAATTCAGAGGTGCTGCGCAGCGCGCTTCTGGGCGGGCTTGGAATTTCCCAGGTACCGCGCTGGCTAATAGGCGACAAGGTCGCCACAGGGGAGCTGGTCGAGGTGCTGACCGAGTTTCAATCAGCACCATCGAACGTGCATGCGGTTTATTCACCGGGCAGACACGTCCCATCGAAGCTACGCTGCTTTATGGACTACTTCGCTAACGAATTCAAAAATTGCAGTGTGATTAATGGCCCGGACGCAAAAGCAGCCTGACGCTAGAGCAGTGTTCCAAGAAACGCCTCGAGTGTAGGCACCGCTGTCATATTTCGGGGACCCGCCAATTCAAATGCTGCCGTCACAATCCCTACCCAGCCAGCCACCATTAGCACAGTGAGCCAATTGAACAGAGTGATACGCACCGGCGCTTCTTTTCGAAGGTTGAGCGATTCAAGCGCGTGGGATGAGTCGCTACATTGCAGAGCAGACATGTTTTACCTGGGGAAGAGTTCTTGATAGGCTGTATTCTATATATTCTACCGGCCTTGTTAAGAGGCCAGATCTGAATAAACAGCATTCACTATAAGAATATATCTGCCCGGAGTCCCTATTCGATGCCTGTCCCCTCGGGCAGCAGGTTTTTAATGATCCGTTCCGTTGCCAGAACTTCGGTATCGATAGGGTCCCTGACCACAGTATCCGTAAGCTCATTGATCACAATATCCTTGGCTCTCGCCAGCTGGAAGACTCTGGCACGGTCAAGTGCTACCAGCCCCAGGTTTATCTGTGATTTTCGCCCCTTCAACTCTTTACTGATGGCCTCTGCCTCTTCGAACATCAGCTCTGACCGGTCCTCCTTGCCAAGCCTGGACAGGAAGCGAGCATACTGGCTAGTGAGCAGCCCCCTTTCAGACAATTCATAGATCCGCTGCATCCGGGGAGCTGACTGCTCAATCCGGTTAAGTGCTTCCCTGCTTCGATCTGAGTAAAAAAGTGCCGTCGATAGCCGTAACTCGAGCCTGGAATATTCAACTTCATCAGTCAGGGTTTCCATCCAGGACAAGGCTTCGTAGTATCGCCCCTCACCCAGCAACATTTCAGCCACCTTCGCAACGAGTTGCTGCTTACCTTTGCCATCAGCAGCATTATCAATCGACTCTCTGGCGCCCGCAAAGTCCCCGATGTATGCCTGGGCTATCGCGATCTCACCGAAGGCAACTGATCGTAACTGATGCTCCAATCGCGTCGCCGCCAGTACTGAAGCCTCCGACAGAATCTCACTGGAGAGCGTATTATTGCGGACGTCGTAGTAACGCTGCGCCAATCTGGCAAAGGCGGATATGCGATCCTCAAGAGCTGGAATACTCGCAGCAGTCTGCTGGGCACTTCGCAGCAGGCGTTTGGCCTGCGCTTTATCCCCATTGTTCATTTGAGCGACCGCCAGTCTCGAGACCAGCGCAGATTCTTCCAGCGGATCTTCGCTGTCATTCCCCATCCTCTGAACCCTGTCCATTGAATCGGCCGGTTCAGCTAAATTACCCGCCCCGGCCATTCGCTGGCCCAGCTCAAGAATCACCTTCGCCCGCGCATCCGGATTTTCAATCTTGTCCAGATCCAGCTTCACCCTTGAACTTAGAATTTTGACCGCCGAAAGATCCTCTAACATCAAGTGTTCTTCCATCAACACAGCGAACCCATTGATTCTGATAACCGGGTTTCTGATTCGATCGGTAAGTCTCTCAGCGGCTTCAAGGTCGGCGTTAAGGACATACTGTTTGACCTGCGACAACAGGTACTGATCCCATTCCTGATCTCGAGACATGCTGTTAAGCAGACGGACGATGGCAGAACCGTCCATTTCATCAATCGCCTCGACGATGATATCCGGCCCCTCGGGATTCAGTTTGTCTTTGATGAACTGCTTATCCGTCAGTACGGAGAGGACTTTTTCATGGCCATGTTCCAGGAGCGGCGGTGCCATTGCTTGCAACTGATCCGACGAAAAGTTTGATACGCCCTGCAGACCAGATACACCGCCAATCGTATCCAGGTTGACCGGCGCCGGCTCAATCTCGCCAGGTGCGAGCGTCGCGACCCCGATAGGTGGTGCCATTTTCATGGCGACCTCCAGAAATACTTCAGGATCAACACCTTTCATCATTTGCTGAGCTGACTGCACAAGCTCCTGTCGCGCGTCTCCGCCGGTTCCACGAAGATCGTGCGTCGCATCGGCGATTTCCGTTATCACCTCCTCATTCCCCTGCTGCTGCATTTCTACCGCCGCCGCAACGACAGGCGCGACCCCCTGTATATCTTCGCCCGGGACCTCCTGTACCGTTTCTTCATAGGCAAGTTGCTCCAGGTACAGGTCAACGTAACGAAAACCGATGCCCGTTAACGCCACGATCGTCATGCTG
>JABBBA010000285.1:0-5590 GCA_018607685.1 K189A clade bacterium
CGCTGACACAGTCTGTGAGTCCGTCGCTGCACAGTAGAATTTTTTGGTCTGGCAGCCAGCGTTCGCTAATGCTATCTGCTCGAACGGTTTCCAGTTCCTGAACCCCCAGGGCGCGAGTAACGGCGTTTTTTCTGGGATCAGTTGTTGCTTGCTCCTTTGTTATCTCACCCTGGTCGATAAGCGATTGAACAAGTGAATGATCAATCGTGATTTGAGTCATCTGCTGCTTGTCGAGCAGATAGGCACGAGAATCACCAACCCAAAATATGTTGTAGAGGCTGCCATGGGAGAGGAGCAGGACGATCGTGGTCCCCATGTTGGTTCCCATGCCGTCGGATTCTGCATATTCCTTGATGTTCCGGTGTGCGATTTCAATGGCCTGGTTAATACCATGACCTTCACGAACCATCCGCGTTACTGTAAACGTCGTGATTGCACTGGCAACTTCACCAAAGCCAAGCCCGCCCATTCCATCGGCGACAATCCAGAGGTCCTTTTCCTCGTCGCATACGTAGCTGTCTTCGTTGTTGTCCCGCACATTACCTACGTCTGTACCGGCACCGTAGTGATACAAGGAGGGCTCCCGAGAGTTGGGTTTACAGATAATTTAAGACAATGATTGTCCCCGAATTCGTCGAGTATAACCACTCCCAGCCAAGCGATGAAGTCTTTCTCGAGGCATTTGGGCAATCTGACACGTTGAAATACATCGATCATGGAAAGACCAAGAAAACGAGTGGAAAATAGACCAGAGTCCCTATATTCTTTCCTCTCAGCTTTAGTCCTTGAAATTAAGCACTTCTTATTATGTCACGAGAAAACGTCGAAGTAGGAGTCATGTTTGCTGATGTTACGGGCAGCACTCGGCTCTATGAAACCCTTGGGGACGAGAATGCTAATCGCATTATCGGCAAGGTGATCGATGTGATGGCAAAAATCACAGAGGGTTATCAGGGTTACGTCATTAAAACGATTGGTGATGAGATTATGTGCCGATTTCCATCGGCAACTGATTGTGTAAGAGCGGCGATAGATTGTCAGGAAGAAGTTTCTGCTGGTATTCAGGGAGAAACAGTCGAGGTTTCTATTAAGGTAGGTTTGCATTTTGGGCCTGCGATACTGATGGAAGATGGCGACGTGTTTGGCGATGCGGTAAATGTCGCAGCGAGAATGGCCGGAATTGCAAAGGGCGCGCAAATCATCACAACCCAGGATACGATTTCTCTTCTTGATGCCGATTTGCAGGACATGAGCCGTCAGTTTGACCGTACCAACGTCAAGGGCAAGGAAGAAGAAATCATCGTCTATCAGGTTGTCTGGGAAGAAAGTGACGATGTCACCCGGATTGAAATCAATACCGGCGACCAGGAAGAAGAAGTAAAGTACCTGACTATTGAGTTTCAGGGTAATCAGAACCGCATAGGATCAGACGATCACAGGACGTTTGTCATTGGTCGTGGTGTTCAGAGTGATTTGATGTGCAAGACACGCCTGGCCTCCAGGACCCATGCCACCCTTGAGTTCCGTCGAGGTAAGTTTATTCTGACGGACCAGAGCTCAAATGGCACTTTTGTGCATACCGATGATGGAGAGAGCATCTTCCTGCGCCGTCAGGAGCTAATGTTGTGGGGGCAGGGCAACATAGCGCTCGGCGAAGAAGTCTCCAAAGAAGAACCTGCCAGTGTTATCCGATACGTCTGTGAATAGTTGGCAAAACGGCTAATTTCAAAAAACATCCCTCATTTAGTCCTTACCTCTAGGCAAGTCGGTCAAAAAGGCCGAAAATATCAGATTGCAGTCGTAATCTTTGAACGCTATGTCTGATCGTCAGGACGACGAACAAAATCAGGGCCCTAAGGCCAACGAGACCCAGGTTCGTGGTCGGGAAGTTCCTGCGTCAGGTACAAAGGCATCTGAATCAAATGATGATGCGACTATTTTGCGACCAAAAGAAAAGACAGCCTCTGCTGGTCGCAGTGCAGGCCGCGCGCCAGATTCAAATGACGATGCTACCCAGCATCGTAGCCCAGAGACCACCCCGAATGATGACGCGACAGTTATCAGGGACGGCGCAGAGGGATCACGTGATGGAGGAGGCGGTGACGCCAAACTCCTCCGACCCGCTGATGGGGCCTCGAAACCTTCGGCGGAGGGTGCAGATGCAACCCTTGTCCGTGAAGAGGGAAAGCAGGTAGAAGCACAAAAACCATCTAATCCACCGAAGTCTCAACCACCCAAAGCTGCCAGTACTGGCAGCTTTGCAGCGACTATTTTACGAAGCCCGTCGGAAAGCGGCGGCGAAGCGACAATATTGCGGGTATCTGATAGTGATAACGCAACGATACTCCGAGAGCCCGGCGAAGGTGCAGATAGCGCAGCGACGATTCTGCGCGCCTCGGAGGTGGCCCAGGATGATGGGGATGGTGACGACGCAACGATAATGCGCGCCCCTGACGATGGTGACGATGACGATCGCACCATCATGAACGAGAATTTTGATGATGACGCGACGGTGCTTGGCGCCGCCGGCGATGGCCAGGATACGACCTACATTGCATCCGTTGGAAGCCAGGCCAGGCCCCAGGGTAACTCTGAAGCGGGGCGCCTGCTGAAAAACCGCTTCGTGCTTGAAGAGAAGATTGGTAGTGGCGGTATGGGTGATGTTTACAAAGCCCTCGACCTGCGCCAGCAAGAGGCCCAGGAACGCGACCCGTATATCGCGGTAAAGCTGTTAAACGAAAACTTCTCCCGCCATAAAGACGCGTTCCTCTCTTTACAGCGGGAAACATCGCGAACCAGAAGTATTCCTCACCCGAACATCATGGGCGTATACGACTTTGACCGTGAAGGTGACACCGTATTCATGTCCATGGAGCTGCTTGATGGTAAGCCGCTCGATGACTACCTGAAAGAACACCCTGAAGGTGTCTCCCAGGAAGATGCCTGGAACATTATAGACGGCATTTGTAAGGGACTGATGCGGGCGCACGATGCAGGTATTGTTCATTCGGATTTTAAGCCTGGCAATATCTTTTATACAAAGGAGAAGGTCGCCAAAGTGTTCGACTTTGGTATTGCGAGAGCGATTTCAAACCCTGGTGAGATTGAGGCGGACGGCGAAAAAACAGTATTTGATGCGGGGTCACTCGGCGCGCTGACGCCGACCTATGCAAGCTATGAAATGCTCAAGGGCCTCGAACCCTCAAAGTCAGATGATGTTTATGCGGTGGCGCTGGTTGCTTACGAGCTCTTTATGGGCAAGCACCCCTATGACCGGGTGCCGGCGGACAAAGCTTTCGATCGCGGTTTAAAACCTAAGCCTGTTCCGTTCCTGAAACGTCGTCACTGGAAGGTGCTAAAAAAAGCCCTTGAGCTTAGAGGTGAGGATAGAACCCAGTCGATAGATGAATTCACCGAGGGCATGTTCAGTAAGGATCCGCCGTATTTAACCTATCTCGCGGTTGGGACGGTACTGCTTGCTTCTATAGGGTTCGGTGCTTTTCAGACGCTGAATGTAAAAGAGCTTCCGCAGGAATTGTCTGAGCTCCAGGATGCGATTGCAGCGGCTAAAAGTACAGCAAGATCGATTAGAACCCCGAGGTGGGATTCGCCTGTCTGGCACGAGCAGTTAGCGGACGCGATGAATCGTTGGCGGTATGCCGAACAACAGATGCTCGACAATGAACAATGGGTCGAGGAGTGGGAACTTGAACCAGACCCTCTGATCAATGCAACCGCAGAAGAAATCCTTGGAGCCTACCTGACGGAGATTGAACGTTTGAGGGGTGATGCCCAAACATACGATTCTCGGCGACAGGAAGAGTTTGGTGTCACCCAGGCACGTGATGTGCTCAAAAAAGCAAAAAGCTATATGGACAGGGTAGAGCAGCATTATCGGTTGTCGGACCCTGCCCGGTTTTCTCAGGAACTGGAGCGACTGGATCGAAGAATTGGCATTCGGGCCACGCAGTTGCAGGAGATCGAGCTGGCTGAGACCGAAGCGGAAGCTGCGCGAATAGCCCAGGAGGAGCGCCAGCTGGCTGAGGCCGCAAGAATCAAATTTGAAAATGAAAGAACTGAACAGTTTGAACTATACCTGGTGGAGCTACGGAGTATTCTGCGTTGCAAAGGAGACCTTGGTGATTCAGAGGTGGAGCGTTTTGGAGCGCTGCTCGGGCTGATGAGGTCAGAGTGGCCGGAAGCCTACGATTATCATTACCCGAAGGTTGTCAGCTATATGGCAACCTGTATCGAGCAACGTATTGGCTTTGTGGATCCCGAGCGTGCGCGGAAGGTGCAGTCTATGGTGGCTTCTTACATTCCTGGCGAGACGCAAATATCCAGCCTGATTATTGAAGATAAAGATCCCTGTGATGAGCGCAAACTGATCGGTCGCGGTAACCGGAATCGAAGCTGGTGTGTTGACCGGTTGTCTGAAGGTGGGGAGGGGCCAGAGTTAGTGGTTATCCCGGAAATTACTGTTAAAGATCATAAATATGCAATCAGCCGGGCTGAGATCAAGGTTGGCGAATACAATGTTTTTTGTGAGAAGACAGGCTGTGTGCAGCTAGCGGGCGTTGGCAGTTCCCTGCCAGCAACCAACCTCACCATTAATCAGGCTCGCGAATATGCTGATTGGCTGACTTCACAGACTGGCCAGCGATACCGTTTGCCCACGGTCCGTGAGTGGGAGTTTGCAGCGGTTGCGGAAAATACAGAAAAGCTGGTTGATGAGAATATCAACTGTACCGTTGATTCCAGGGGCGTCCGACTGGGTGAAAAGCTGCTCAACGTTATTTCTGGCAAGTCTAATGATTATGGCCTTTATAACTATGTTGGTAATGCGCGCGAATGGGCGCTTCAGGAAGACACTGTGCTCGCCCTGGGCGGCGCGCACACGGATCCTCGGCAGGAATGTACTCTGGACAAGAGGATTGTTCATGAAGGCAATGCTGATAGCGTGACTGGCTTCCGTTTGGTTCGGGAAATTGAAGAGAAAGACAAGAATTCCAAAAAGGCCGATCTGGCCGCATCCGGCTAAATGTAAAATTTGTGAAAGCCCCGTTTCCGGCGGGTTCACAGCGTTTCAGCCATGGACTAACCCCCCCTTTTAAGATACCTTTTGCTATAGGGTTTTCCGTCTCGATGACGCGAAAATAATCAATATTATCAATCAGTTTTCGATAATTGATCTGTTTGGCCGATCAAAAGTTCGATTTCAGGGGTTTCGTTGCCATGAATAGATACCGCGAGTGCTGCGTGCGCCTATTTGTCGTTCTTTGCACTGGATTGCTGATGGGGGCAGCCGGTGATTTTCCTGAGTTTCAAATGCAGGAATATGAGGAAGCCTTGATTGAAGAAAAGTACTTTTTTGAAGAGCCGGACATCATTGGTGTACCCAAGGTCGCTGAACGGCTCTATGGCGAGGGCGAGCTAAGTCGTTTCCCGGTTGTCGGTATTGTGATTGAAGGCGTTGTGCCTTTTCCAGGCAAAGGTATTACCCAGCAACAGATACAGGCCCTGATTGACGCGGAGTTTCAGTCACAGCAGGCAACCTCGCTGGATGAGAACGGCTTTACCGCAAGAGATC
>JABBBA010000285.1:5600-8812 GCA_018607685.1 K189A clade bacterium
GATCTGGACGATATTGGGGGGTTTCTCAGGGAAATTCTTGACCGTCCGGGTAATCCTGACCAGGAGGACCTGGAAGCGATGGTTAAATTGGTCAACCAGGTCGAGTTCGAGCGTGGTTGGATCACCATCGAGCAGCTGGATGCTATAGCGCTGGCGGTGACAGAGTATTACAGGGAAAACGGCTTCATTTTGGCGACCGCCTTTGTGCCGGAACAGGAAGTTGCAGACGGCATTATCAGACTCAATGTGCTTGAGGGCAGGCTGGGTGATGTAGCTGTCGCTAATCAGCTGATATTTGACCCGCAAACCATCAAAGCAGCCTTTGACAATGAATTGGGTGAACCCGTCACCGAAGAGCGGATAGAGGGGGCACTTCGTCGGATAAACGATTTACCCGGCGTACGAGTTAGGGGATCATTTTCACCAGGTGATAATGTGGGTGAAACCCGCCTGACGCTTGGGGTGCTGGACGAAAAAGCCTGGTCTTCAAGCATATTGATTGATAACCACGGTTCGGAAACAACCGGTGAAACCCGGCTGTATGCTTCCACCGAATGGAACAATCTGATGAACAAGGGCCACCGATTGGTCGCAGGTGTTCTGAGAACGGAGGGACCTGATAGTTCGTTGTACGGGCAGCTGTCCTATGAGATGCCATTTACCAAAGATCGAAGAGGAACGGTTACCGCGACGGTTAGTACAAATGAGTTCACAGTTAACAGGTTAGCGAACCTGCCGGAAATTATCGGCGAAACCGATAACTATGGGATCGGGATCAATTACCAGTTGATCAGGGGGCGTACCCTGAATCTGGCATTGAATGCCGGTTATCTTCAGAAGGATGTGCTGTTCCAGGTTGGTACGCTGGTCTCTTTGTCGACGGAAGAGAAAATTGAAACAGTTAGCGTAGCGGCTGACTACACGCAGTTATGGGACGACCAGCAGCTCCTGTTAACGGGACGGTTCGGCGTTGACCAGGGGCACATGATAGAGGGAGAAGCCAGGGGCCAGTCCGTTGATTTTACAAAAATACTGCTCAGCACAAACGTATTGAAGCGTTTTAGTATCGACAACTGGCTGACGAAAAATGAGAGTTATTTCAATTTTGTCTTTAAGTTGAATGCGCAGTACACGGAGAAATTCCTGTCGTCTGTGGAACAGTTTTCACTAGGCGGCCCGAATGCAGTCAGGTCTTTAGGGGTGAGTGATGTATCGGTTGATAGTGGAGTCTATGTGGGAACGGAGTTGTTCTTTGACCTGCCCTACGACATCACCGGGAAGTTCAACTTACCCATCGACCCTATCAGGCCCTACGTGTTCTATGACTATGGGTACGGTGTGGCGCGCGGACTGCTGAGCGGTAAAGACTTTGATGCCAAAGTTCAGGGTTGGGGTGCGGGATTTAGAGTTAACTGGCCGGGCAAGCTGACCGCCAATGTGGTGTTTGCCACGCCGAAGTCGACAAGCTACGAGGCAGACTTTTTGGAAGAGGAAGGCGAGAGCAGGTTTTACGTCGACATGATCTACCAAATCCGTTAAGTGGCGGTTGATTAGCGTTTAAGCAAAGGAATCTGAATAACGAAATGAGAAGAGGTCGCAAAAAAGGAGCTAAGCCAGTAGTTCCTTATGCAACACAATTAGATACCTTGCCGGTATCGGCTCTCGCTCGCCCGAATAAACTTAAACCTCTTACTTCTTTCATGTTCCAGACCGGTCTGCTGACAACGGGCCTTGCCGGGGCAATCCTGTTCGCGCCGATGATCCAGGCGGCGCCTGAAGGCGGAACTGTCATTGACGGTACTGGATCGGTCACCCATGTCGATGACCTGAACACGCACATAGATCAGTTGTCGCAAAACCTCCTGATGGAGTTCCAAAGCTTCGACCTCTCTGCGGAAGAATCCGTACTAATTACACAACCTAATGCATCGGCCTGGTTTGTCGGCAATGTTGTTGGTGGTTCACCCACCGCGATCTTCGGGAATATCACCGCGAACGGTCGAGTTGCGCTCGTTAATGCCAGTGGCGTTATCTTCGGCGAAACTGCATCGATCAATGCTGCAGGTGTGTTTGCGTCTGCGTTAGGAGTTAATACCGAAGACCTGATCAATGGTGAGTCCGTCGATTTCAAAGCCGGGTCAGGTGCTGGCGGTTACGTCATTAACCACGGTTTGATTTCTGCATCTGTTGGCGGTGCAGTGACCTTGTTAGGTGAGTCTGTTACTAACTCCGGCGTCATTATGGCGACGCTCGGACAGGTGAACCTGGCCGCCGGTAGCAGGGCGGTTGTCAATTTTGGTTCAGAACAGCTGATTGGTATCGAAATCACCGAGGAAGTTCTTCGCAACAATGAGGGCCTCAAGGCAGCAATCACAAACACAGGAACGATTGACGCCGAAGGCGGTGCAGTAATGCTCACCAGTTCAGTGAGCAAGAGCCTGTTTGACTATGCGATCAATAACGAGGGAGTGGTCAAGGCGAAAACCGCCCGTATGGAAAACGGTGTTATCAAACTCACCGGTTCTGGTAGCAGTGTCCTCAACATGGGTACGCTTGACGCCTCCGCTACCGAAGGTCGTGGCGGTGAAGTGACGGTTGAATCTGATGGTGCTGTCCAGCTGGGTTCCAGTAGCCTGATCCTTGCGGGTTCCGCTTCAGGCATTGGCGGAGAAGTCTCTGTAGCCGGTGAATCTGTCCTGGTTGAAACAGGTGCCGTCACCGATGCTTCCGGCTCCCTTGGTGGCGGGCAGGTCACTCTTGCTGCCGACACATCATTGAATGTCCAAGCAGGTGCCCAGCTTGCGGCAGATGCAACCGTCCAGGGTGACGGCGGCTTGATCGCAATGTCTGGTGACGATGTCAACTTTGCCGGTGATGCTTCAGCCAAAGGCGGTCCTCTTGGTGGTGATGGCGGAACGGTTTCGATAACGGCCGGTGAAAACCTGGACTTCACAGGCAATGTCGACGTCAGCGCACCTCAGGGCGAAACCGGACAGCTGGTATTCAATGTTGAGTCAGTCAGTATTGAGGACGATGACAATATTCGTGCTGCAGCACTTGAAAGTGTTCGGGGTGACATTGAGATCAATGCGACTGGCCGTGTGGAAATCACGGACCTGGTCAATGACTCGCTTGACCTGGCGGGTTCTCTTTCAGTCAGTATCGATGGCGCCGCACTTTCAGTAGCAGAAGGTGACGCCATCGGTTTCTTC
>JABBBA010000154.1:0-281 GCA_018607685.1 K189A clade bacterium
GTCGATCTTCTGTACCGCCAGATGACTGTAAGGATCATTCACCTGATGAAAGTAATGGACGGTGGGCTGTCCTTTTCTGGCCAGACGTCCTTTGAGGTGTGCCATTCTGCGTCGGGTTTCACTGGCGATAAATCCCATAACCAGCATTTTTGTGAGTATTGCGAGTTTCAAGAGAACATCCCCCCTTTCATTGGCACACCATGACTATCACCGTTCGTTCCCGCGCTTGTAGTTACCGGTCAATCGAGCCATGCGGTGTTGGAGTTCATCATCATTGGCGG
>JABBBA010000154.1:291-1218 GCA_018607685.1 K189A clade bacterium
CGCGGCCAGATCCAGAAATGCTCTGGCCTTTGAGCCTCGAAGGTTGGCGGCCATTCGCCCCTGATGAAAAATTGTGACGTCGTCGTTTTTGTTGGCGGTAAACCGAAAACCGGACGCCTGGTTTTTCATAATTGATTTTCTATCTGACGATTATGAAGTTTCGATAGTGTGAGTAATGCGATGCTCGCACCAATCAAAGCAAACGCCATATCTGACTGTGTGTCCCATGCGTAACCTTGAGTACCCAGAAACGCCTCTGCACCCGTCCCGGTAAGTTCAGCGACCCACCATTCGATCAGCTCATAGAAGGCGCTGAACCCCAGACAGAAGGATAAAACAAACAACACTCGCCACCAGCTGCCATTGACGACATCTAGCCTGATGAGTAACTCGCGGGCGATCATGGCCGGTACGAACCCCTGGGCGAGATGACCCAGCTTGTCGTAGTTGTTGCGGGTCATACCGAGCAGGTCGTCAAAGAATGGCACCTCTGCATAGGTATAGTGGCCACCCACCATCAGAATTATGCAATGACCCAAAATCAGCAGGTAAACCAGGGGGGTGAACCTGAATCTATTGTAGGTCAAAGCAAGCAGTATCAATGCAATGACAGCAGGCAAGACCTCCAGAATCCAGGTAAACAGATCTTTAGGGTTTATACCTGACCAGATCAGGGTAATTGCAAAAATAGTAACCCAGGCAGCGGAATAGCGCGTTATCGAATTGGTGTTCATAAACTAGTGGTGCCGCCAGTCCTGATCGAAGATGACGACATTAGTTTCACGAAGCTCTGAGATATCCTGGTCAGTCATTGAGAGCCAGCCTTTTAGCACTTCATTAAAATGCTCGCCCCTGTGTGCTGCTGGGCCTCTGACGCCACTTTTTGCTGCGGAAAACCGGTAGGGTGATTGTGTGATTGGCCGGGTC
>JABBBA010000154.1:1228-6036 GCA_018607685.1 K189A clade bacterium
CGTCGATGTCGACGAACGAGCCCCTCGCATTGACCGTTAGCTGGTCGCGGATGTTTTCAGGACTGCGAACTTCACCCCAGGCGATATTGATAGATTTCATGGCGGCGGAAAACTTTTCTTTGGTATCGAGGGTCCCCAGAAATTCACCGACTGCTTTCCGTCGCACTTTAATTTTTTCTTCAAGCTCCATTCCGGAATTGGATGGGTCCTCCATGCCAAGTGTCGTCGTGAGCAATCGGAAGAGCAAACGAAAGTCGGTAGACAGGAGAACGGGACCTATGGGTGATTCCCAGATTTCGTTAGGCAGCGGTCCAGTTCCGTTTGTGTCTTCCAGGTCGTAGGCCATCTGGTCGTCGGTAGCCAGGGTTGCATCGATCATGGCGATGTCGATATGTTGTCCCTTGCCTGTGCGATGCCTCATGTGTAGCGCTGAGAGTACGCCCACCAGGCCGTGGAGAGATGCGTTGGTATCCGCAACCGATAGCGGTAGGTCGTGTAGTTTAACGCCGTCTTTGCTGGTCGAGCGAGCAATCAGACCAGCTTCCGCGTGGATAACCGGAGCATAGGTCGGTCTGGTCGACTCGGGTCCATTTCTGCCGAATCCAGAGATCGATAGCATGATGATTTTCTCATTCGCTGCATTGAGATCTGCATAGCCGATACCGAGGCGGTCCATTACGTCGGGTCGGTAGTTCTCGATCACGATGTCCGCTTCCGCAACAAGTGCTTTGACAAGGTCCGCTGCTTCGGGGGCACGAAGGTCAATGCAGATGTTTTGTTTACCGGCATTTTGCTGGTGGAAATAGGCGTTGATATTGGCGATCTCATGCCCCCAGTATCGCGTTATATCACCATCCGGGGGCTCAACTTTGACTACATCGGCGCCCAGGTCCGCAAGCATTCTTCCGGCGAAAGGTCCGGCCAGCACTCTCGAAAAATCAAGGACCTTAAGTCCCGATAACGGATATTCCATATGATTACTGCCTAAACTCGAATTGGACATGGTACATCGTAAAAGCCTATTCGGAGGGGACTTTTTAACAGGGGGTGGGAGAATAAGGTCGACACATTTCTACTCCCCATGTCCCTTTCAAACTCCTCCGTCCCCTTTAAACTCCTCCGTCCCCTTTAAATTTTAAGTGCTGCGTCCCCTTTAAGTGGTTTAGAAGGTCATGATGCGGTTTTGGAGCCAGGCGGTTTTGGCGAGATCGCCTTCGGCGGCATTGAGTGGCTGGGCAGAGCGGGCGAGCTGAGTGGGGCTGGCGCCAACAATCGAAGGGCAGGTGCCGTCCTCCCGGTACTGCAGGGCTGCTTTTAGCCTGCCTTCTTCCGGGTCACCCAGCTGGCGAGTGAAATCATCAGAGACCATGCAGCCAGGGACTGGCTCTCCAGCGACCTGTGGCGTATTTGATGGGGAAAAGCCGTCGGTGTAGTCACCGAACCCTTTCTGGTTTACACCGCGAAACTGAATGGAGAAGTAGGTCGTGCCGCAGTTGTCGAAAGGATAGAAGCCGTAGGGCTTTCCGCAGGAAGTTGCGCCCACCTGAATGACTTCCACGTCAATTCCCCGAAGGCCATTGATAATGGATTCACTGGCTGAGCACGTGCCGGGTCCTGTCAATACGAAAACCCTGGCCAGTCCAAGAACCGGCAATGGGGTGCCGCTCTGTGCGGAAAATCCCTGAGCCGTCGTGTGAAACTGATCCGGGCTAAGAGGCCGCCCTGTCACCGGGTCAAAATTGGTGTGCTGGTCGTTGAATTCCAGCGCCTCGAAGACCTGTCCGACCGCGGGGTCACCGGCAATCATGTAGGAAAGCTCGTTGGCGATGTCCAGAAAGCCGCCTCCGTTATACCGGATATCCAGGACGAGGTCGGAGATATTCGATGCCTGCAGTTGAGTTATCGCATCAATCAGTTGGGCTTCGGCGGTACTGATATGGTCATTGAACGTCATATATCCAACAACACCTGAGCTTGTTTCTATGGTTGAGACATTCTGGACGGGTGTTGAGACGATTTGGGTAGAGGTCATGGTGATGGTTCTTGGTGTGTCTTCACCGACATCCTGGACAACGAAGGTATGGGTTTCGTTGTCGCCTGGAAATAGTCCGTTGTTCAGGGTGTCGACGTCATTGCCGTTTATGACATCTGCACCATCGACCTCCAGAATTGTCGTCCCGCGTAGCAGCCTCACGTCGGATGCGGTTGCCGGTGTATTGGGTTCAGTGTAGGCAACAACAACCTGCCTGGGTGGCGCCCCCTGAAGGATCTGGAATGTAGCGCCATAGCCGCCTGATATCCCTCCCTGGGATTGATCCAGCCAAACGTCCGTAGGAATGGTGAAATGAAATTTGTCCTTTGGTGCACCCGAAGGGGTGATGTCGAAGGTTTGCATCTGGTCGAAGTATCTGTCGGTCGACGTGCTGCCGGGATCAACATCTATTATCTCGTCATACCAGAGGTACAGTTCATTGCTCCAGGAACGTAGCCAGTTATTCTCATCTTCTGTATCACCCTGGGAATCCGGGAAACGGTTTCCATTACTATCAATTCCGGTACGCGGGGTTGCACACATTTGCGAGAAGTTCTGGTAGGGAGAAAAGATACCTTTATCGTAATCAGATGCAGGCTCAGGCTCGGGCTCAGGCTCCGGTTCTGGTTCTGGTTCTGGTTCTGGTTCCGGCTGGGGTTCCGGCTCAGGGCTTTGCGAGACCGGGGGGGCAGGTGAGCTGCCGCCACCACCGCCGCCGCAGGCCGTTAGGAGCACCGCGAGAACGACGACCAGTAAATACCTGGGCAGAGATAGTCCCCTAATCAACGTCAATATCCGGTAACTTTAAGTAGTTGGATCATACGTGTGTTTCCACTAATCGACCAACCGTTCATGACCGCAGAAAATTCAGGCCATTGGCTTTATCGCTGGCTTGATCGTGTTGATCAAAAGACTCTGCTGGAACTTGGCTGCGGCGAAGGGCTGGATACAGAAATTGTTCTGGAACGTGCAGGGTTTTTGGTGTGCACAGATTTGCGCGAGGATCGTCTCGAAAAGGTGCGACCGCGGCATGAAACGCAGGTTCGTCTGGATTACTCAGCGCCGTTACCCTTTCAGGATGGAGCTTTTGACGTGGTTCTTGCCGGGCTGAGCCTCCACTACTTCAATTGGGAAACGACGATCGCAATTGTGCGAGAGATTCGCAGGGTCCTGGGACGTGGGGGTATTTTGCTTGCTCGGTTAAACTCGACCCATGACTTTCATCATGGTGCGGCACAGGGCGCGATGCTGGAGCGAAATTATTTTAAGGTTCCGCGAACTCATGGCAGCCAGTTGAAGCGCTTCTTTACAGAGTCTGATTGCAGGTCTCTGTTCGAGGGTTGGCATATCATTCACTTGCAAGAAACACGCTTCAATTATTACGGCAACGAAAAAGTGGCCTGGGAACTGGTTGTTGAAGTGGCCTAATCGACTGAGGCGACCTGTCCACCATCCGCCACGATGTGGGCTGAGTTTATCCAGATACCGGCGGGGCTCGCGATAAAGGCAATGGCTCTGGCGATTTCGTCCGCGGTACCCAGACGACCCAGGGGAATGCTTTTCTCCACGGACGCGTAGAATTTTGGGTTTTCAATTTTGCGCTGATCCCAGGAGCCACCTTCAAACCATACGGCACCAGGTGAAATAACATTCGCCCGAATACCGTGCTTGCCGTGGGCCTGAGCGAGTTCGTTCGCATAAACTCTCATTGCACCTTTCGATGCACCGTAGGAACTGGGCGGTCGACCGAAGTGAAACTTGCTGGCCATCGAGCCGATGAAGGTGATGCTGGCTGAATCGCTCTGTTTCAGGTGTTCCAGTGATTCCTCTACCAGGCGGACACCTGCCATCATGTCGACCTGGAAACTGCGCATCCATCCTGCCTCATCGCCGGACATGTCAAAGCCACTGGCATTGTGTACGAGAATATCCACGCCACCGAGCTCGTCGATTGCATTCGATACAAATGCACGGGTAGCATCACCGTCTTCCAAATCAGCTTGAAAACCGACAACTGTGCCGTCGCCCTGTCCGCTGATTTTTTCTATTGCTGCATCTATGTCGGACTGGTTCCTGGCGCAAAATGCTACTGAACAGCCTTCTTTGGCTAGCAGCATCCCTGTGTGGAGTCCGATTCCTCGACTACCGCCGGTAATAATTGCTTTCTTTCCCTTAAGTCCCAGTTCCATGATTGCTCCCAGACTGTATTTCGTTGATTGGATTTCGATAAACCGTGAGCATAACATTGTGTTTTGTCACCCGTCCGAGGTTATGTCGATGAAAGCGCTTGTTTACCAGGATCACAAAACGATTTCCTATCTGGATGTTCCGGATCCGCTAATTGAGGCGCCAACAGATGCGATTGTTCGAATAGAAAAAACAGCTATTTGCGGCTCTGATCTACATATTTACCATGGTCCGAGCCGCGCGGAGGTAGGTGAGTTCACGCTTGGGCATGAGTTCCTGGGGACGATAGAAGATGTTGGCGGCGACGTACGCCGATTCAAGAAGGGGGATCGAGTGCTGGTTTCCTGCACTATTGGATGTGGGGGTTGTGCACTTTGTGATGACCATCTTTACAGCGGCTGTATGGAGACGACGCAGATGGGCCCGGTGACCAATATTTTTGGGTCGCCCCTCAATCCAGGCGGGCAGGCAGAGGGTGTTCGAGTGCCGTTCGCGGACACCAATATTTTCAAGATTCCGAACGGGCTTGAAGATGAACAGGTTTTGTTTCTGACGGACATTCTGCCTACTGGATACATGGGTGCTGACT
>JABBBA010000154.1:6046-8797 GCA_018607685.1 K189A clade bacterium
GTTTTTGCTCAGCTGTCAGCGCTTATCCGGGGTGCGGCGACGGTGATTGCCGTTGACCTTGATGACGGCAGGCTCGAGAAAGCCCGGGCCAGGGGGTGCAGGCCTCTTAACCCCTCAAGGGAGGATGTTGCTGACGTCGCGAAATCATTGACCGGAGGCAAGGGGGCCGATTGTTCGATTGAAGCGGTGGGTAACCCTGCAACGGTGAAGATGGCGCTCGATGTCGTCAGGCCGGGGGGAAGGGTGGCGGTGATTGGTGTGGTTGCGGGCGAGGAAGTCAGCATTGATTTTTTCCCGGTCATGACAGGTAAAAACATTACACTCAGGTCCGGTATTGTGAACCCGCAGTACTATATTCCCAAACTGCTACCCATGATCACGCAGGGGAGAATTGACCCGACAGAGATCATCACCCATCGAATGAAGCTGAGTGAGGGCGCAAGAGGGTATGAGATTTTTGATAATCATGACGAGGATGTTCTCAAGGTTGTGATGACGCCATAAGTTTAAAAAAAAGTGATATGGTTGCCCTGATTTTCCGTTATTTAAAGAAGGCATAGCTAATGAAGTCTCTGACACTATTTATTGGATTCATGTTGTTTTCTGTTTCGAGTTCAGGCGCGTTTTTTGGCAAGGATGAAGACCCGGCAAAAGAAGCTGAAAAGGTCGCCAAGGAACAAAAGTCTATTCGAGAAATGCGCGATAAGACACTGGATGAATTGTATCGGTTAAACCCTGATACCAAGGCTGATGTGGAGAACTCTACAGCTGTCGCTGTTTTCGATTCGCTTGGTGTTAATCTTCTGCTGCTGTCGACCTCTCGTGGTGGTGGTATCGTTCGGGATACCAGTACCGGAGACGAAACGTTCATGCGCATGTTTTCCGCCGGTGGTGGATTCGGGATGGGTGTGAAAGACTTTCGAATCATTTTCGTTTTTCATACCAGGTCGTCTTACCAAAAATTCCTTGATTCAGGTTGGGATTTTTCAGGACAGGGTGATGCCGCTGCCGAGGCTGGTGATAAGGGTATCTCCTACGAGGTTGCTGCGAGCGTGACCGAGGGAACCAGCATTTACCAGATCACAAAAAATGGTCTGGCACTCCAGGTCACACTGCAGGGAACCAAGTACTACAGGGACAAAGACCTTAATTAACGCTGGTCACCCTGGAGTATCGATAACAGTGTTGACTCAGCGCTAATGGTTAGGGGGTCGCCTTGGACTATCCGAAAGTCAGTAAAACGTATCTGAACCATCACCTGGATTCTTCCCGATGGGAAGTTTTTGAGCCCCGGGCCGATGACATTGTTGTGACGACGTCCTATAAATGTGGGACGACGTTCACCCAACAAATTCTCTACAACATGTTGGTGCGAAACACTGCCAAGGATGAAACATTTCCACCCCTTGGCCCGGTCAGCCCCTGGTTGGACGCGCGGTTCTTCCCCATGTCCAAGGATGAGCTTGGTGGTTATATCAAAACGCTGTCACACCGGAGATTCCTGAAAAGTCATCTGCCGTTGGATGGTCTGCCTTATTTCAAGGAAGTGAAATACATCATCGTCGGTCGTGACCCGCGGGATGTCTTTATGTCGCTTGTGAATCACTATGGTGCCTACACAGACTTCTTTTACGAGCAGTTAACGCATGAAGGGGAGCCAGAGATGCCCCGATTCGATGGAGACATTCGAACGCTATGGAAGCACTGGATTACCCGGGGATGGTTTGATTGGGAGCAGGAAGGCTATCCGTTCTGGTCAAACATGCATCACACCCAGAGCTACTGGGATTACAAACACCTGCCAAATTTTCTCTTCCTTCACTACTCTGACATGTTGAGCGATCTGCCGGCGACCGTGAAACGGTTGGCTGAGTTTATTGATCTCTCGATGACAGGGGATGAAGTTGCCGAGGTAGTTGGCGCCGTTTCTTTTGACCGGGTCAAAAAGCAGGCGGTAGCGGAAAGCGCCCAGGCGTCGAAGATGCCTGAAGTGTTTAAAGGTGGTCAGGCCACCTTCATTAACAAAGGCACAAATGGTCGGTGGAGGGATGTCCTCACCGATGAGGACCTTGGTCTATACGAAGAAACCCGGGATAAAGTACTCACCCCGGATTGTGCCGCCTGGCTGGAGGAAGGCGCCGCCAGTTTGTCGTAGAAAAGAGCCTTCAGCGTGTCTTGGGGAAGAGCCATCAGCGTGTTTTGGAAGACAGCCTTCAGCGTGTCTGAATGAAATCAAAGACGGTGCCACAGCAGAATGGCTGTGACACCGTACTTGATCTATTTCATTTCTATTTCTTCTTTCTCGCCCTCAACCGCAGCGACTACGCTTCGATTATGCTGGCGCCCTTCTTTGGTGTCGTTGGTCGCCAAAGGCTTGCTTTCGCCATAGCCAACAGAGGAGACCCGATCTGCGGAAATATCAAATTTCTCGACCAGCATGTCAGCAATTGTGCTGGCTCGTCGTTCTGACAGGCCCTGATTGTAGTCGGCGTCACCCATGCTGTCGGTGCGTCCTTCCATAACAACATTGGAGTGAGGGTGTTGCTGCATGAATTCTGCAACCTTGCGCACTTCACCGGTATGCTCATCTCTTGGTTCCGATGAGTCAAAGTCGAATTCAACGTTCAGGGTGATGTTTACCTTTTGTTCAAGCCTTACGTAGCAACCCCTCGCGTCAATGCGGGCGCGTCTGTCAGTCGTGTTGGGACAGTCGTCCATGTAGTTGTAGACCCCGTCACCATCATCGTCTTT
>JABBBA010000068.1 GCA_018607685.1 K189A clade bacterium
CTGATGGAAAGTGATATTTTACTTATTACGTAGAGTTTTCACACAGCCTCGGCCGGAAGCAGTCATTTTTTTTTAAAAATTTTGCCAGAAGAAAGGTCTGCTTTGTTCCCGAAAGCGGAATGTAGAAGTCGATGGCCTTATAGTGATCAGAGAAGGCGAATCAGGGGGGTGGGGGGTCTGTTCTGTGAGGGGATTGGGTCCCTATCATCAGATAGACAGCAAGGTTCTCAAGCCATTCGGCTACTGGAAGAGAATTTAGGAAGATTAGAAAGAGTCAGGGAAAACTGTACATTTTGCCACACATGAGCCACACGGATGAGGAGTCCGATGGGTATATCAGGGGATTGTCGTCCTAACTCGTTGATTTAATTGGAGCGGGCGACGAGATTCGAACTCGCGACAACTAGCTTGGGAAGCTAGAACTCTACCAACTGAGCTACACCCGCAATCAGATCATTCTAACCCACCAACCCGTTCTGTTTGCAGGAAACCTTCAATTAACGCTATTTTCGGTCGACGATCTGGTCGACCTTGCTGGTGTAAAAAGACATGTATCCTGTCAATCGATTGACCTGTTCATAAGGCTCTTCATAGCTCCATACAAAATTTTCAAGGTCACTGTTACCTTTATAGCTCCAGTACGAAGCATGGCCTTTAAAAGGGCAATAGGTCGAGAGGTCCGTAGATTCCAGTAAACTCATGCTGACGTCTTCCCTGGGCAGATAGAAAACATCGCCGTGCCGGGTTTCCTGGATAAGCAAAGCCGATTTGGATTCGGCAATGACGGTGTCTCCGGACTTTACTCTCACAGAGCCTTGGTAGGGTGAGATCGCTACGGCGTAATCTGGAATACGTTCCAGGACTTGTCGTCTGGAATCGGTCATGGGAAATTGTGGCATTCGATTATCTCCGGAGTAGGAGTCTTGATGATACACCGCTGGTGACTCGCCGGAGAGTCGTCAATAATAGGTATTCCTTTAGAGCATGGATTTAATTTATGAGCGTTGGTGTGTGGAAGCCCGGTGAGGGCGCCGATTCCAGGGTAGTGGATGCTGCACTTCTGGATAATTTCTCCCGATTGGCTAACGGGCTCACGGGTGACATTGATGCGGGCACGCTGGACGGTGCTGAACTGTCGAGTGAGAACTGGGTCATGACAGCTGGACCGACGGCGTGGGAAGCTGCGGAGGCGAAGGATTCCGAGACGATAATTTCTCTGGTTCGTCTGTTTACGCTGGTGGAAGAGCAGGTTTCCGGCTGGGAGGCGGGTAGCAAGTCGCCGGTGATACCGCTCGTTAAGCTGTTGAAGGCGCGAGGGGATTTTGAGGCCGAGTTGCGCAAATGGATCAAGGCTAATACAAAGAATCGCTATTTACCCAATGGCAGTGCCTTATAGCGACTGCTATACACAATACATATGAGTGATAAGGCGCTGGCGCTGTCAGGAAGGAACAGTATAATTCGCGGCTTCCCCAGACAATGGGGTTTTTTCGAGGCGTCTGTTCAACACGCTAAGATTTCCAAGACACGCTGAAGATCCATTAACTATTACCGCTGAGGGCTCCATGAGAACCGCTGAAATAGAGAGAAATACCCTGGAAACACAAATTTCGGTCTCCGTGAATTTGGATGGCAGTGGCGAGCGAGAGTTTCAAACGGACTTGCCGTTTCTTGACCATATGCTGGATCAGGTGGTTCGGCACGGGCTGCTTGATATCATCATTAAAGCGAACGGTGATCTGGAGATCGACGCGCACCATACCGTCGAAGATATCGGTATTACTCTTGGCCAGGCGGTGAATGAGGCGATAGGGGATAAGAAAGGTATCAGGCGTTACGGCCATGCTTATGTCCCGTTAGATGAAGCTCTGTCACGAGTGGTCATTGATTTTTCAGGCAGACCGGGGCTTGTTTACAACGTCGAGTTTGCTCGCCAGATGGTTGGGGATTTCGACGTGGACTTGTTTCACGAGTTTTTTCAGGGTTTTGTGAACCATGCGAAGGTCACCTTGCACATTGATAACCTGAAAGGCGACAACGCACACCACCAGATTGAAACCATCTTCAAGGCTTTCGGGCGCGCACTTCGTATGGCGGTGGAACCAGATCCGCGCATGCTGGATGCGACACCCTCAACCAAAGGTAGCTTGTAAGTGGAAATTATCCCGGCCATCGACTTTAAAGATGGCAAAGTCGTTAATCTGAAGCAGGGCCAGCTGGACCAATCCACCACCTATTCTGATGATCCCATTGGAATGGCAGAGCATTGGGTATCCAAAGGGTGCACGCGCCTCCATCTTGTTGATCTTGATGGTGCCTTCGATGGTCAGCCAAGAAATGCAGATGCTATAAATACGATTGCCAAGAACCACCCTGGCCTGACAATTCAATTAGGGGGTGGTATTCGTAGCGCGGAAGTTATTGAAGCCTATCTTGAAGCGGGTGTTGACTACCTGATTATCGGTACCAAAGCTGTCCAGGAGCCTGAATTTGTCGGTGAAATGTGTAAACGTTTTCCTGGGCACATTATTGTCGGGCTAGATGGCCTGCATGGCATGGTGGCCATCAACGGCTGGAAAGAAGTGACTGATATTTCCGTGAAGAGCCTTGCGATGCTTTTTGAAGGCGACGGTATAGACGGCATTGTTTATACGGACATCGGTAAGGACGGCATGATGGGAGGCGTCAACCTTCATGCTACCAAAGACCTGGCAGATTCTGTGAACGTACCGATCATTGCTTCCGGTGGCGTTACGGATATAAAGGATATCCAGGCATTGCTCGAGGCAGGTGAACGAGTGACCGGTGGTATTACCGGCGTCATCACCGGACGAGCAATCTATGAAGGTACACTGGATCTGGAAGAGGCAATTGCCCTCTGTCGCAATTTCACTCTCAATAAGTGAAAGCCTAATAGCTGGCGAGTTGCTGTTCTGCCAGTCTGAGTTTGAGCATTTCTGACACTGAAATAAGCTGTATTCCCTCGTCCTGCAGCATTGGAAGGGCATGTTCCAGATACTGCAGCGTTGAAGGGTAGGGGTGCCCGATGGCGATAGCTGTTTTACGCTGCTTTGCCAGGGCCAGTAACCGCCTGAACTCCTTATCTATACCGTAGAGCGACCTGTCGTTATCCAGAAATACATCCCGGCTGGCGGTTCGGATATTTTCCTTTACAGCAATTTTTGATGCCACGGTTTTGTGTGTGGTTCGGGAGTCGATAAAAAATAATTTGTGACGTTTCACCGAGCGCATGAGCCATGCCATCGCCTGGGGTTCCTGGGTCAGGGCGCTGCCCATATGGTTATTGATTCCGGTGGCGAAGGGAACCAGCCGCACTGCCCGGTCCAGCACATTGCCCACATCCCGTTCTGATAACCCGGATGTTAACGCGAGATCACCAAGAGGCTGGTTCATGGTGTTTGCCATGGGCAGATGAACCATGACTTCCTTGCCGGCGGTGTGGGCATAACTGGCAAGGCGAATAGCGTGTTGGGTCTCAGGTATGACCGCGAAGGTCAGGTGCGCCTGGATGTCGATAGCTCTTTCACCGGCGCGCCGGTTGTTACCAATGTCGTCAATGATAATGGCTATGTAGGTAGGGTTTGCGGAAAATGAGGGAAGCGGTGCCAGCTGCAGCAAAAGTGCTACAAGAAATGAAATAAAGCCAGGCTGAAATGGCTTCGGCAATGCCTACCCTTTTGGTGTTGTTGTCCTGCTTAGTATATGCAGACCCTTGAGCAATGTCAGCGCTTCATTGAGCTGATAATCGCGTTTAGCCAGATCCATGTTGTTGGAGTAGGGTCTGGTAGATTTTGGCGAATCAGGGTCTGTTGAATCAGGGGTCTTCGAATCAGAGTCTGCTGAATCAGCGACCTTCGAATCAGAGTCTGTTGAATCTGACGCCGCTGCATCAGAGCTACCGGAATCAACGATATCGTTCTTTCCCTTGGTGCCTTCGTTGTCTCCTGCAAGGTGCTTGGGCAGGTTCTTTTCCTTTAGCCGCCATGGATTAGACTTTACAGGTGTCACCTTGGAGCGATCCACCCAGATGTCCGGAATTATACCCTCAGCCTGGATGGATTTGCCGCTCGGCGTGTAGTACCTGGCGGTGGTTAGCTTTATTGCTTTTTCGTTGGTTAGCGGAAGTATTGTCTGGACCGATCCCTTGCCGAACGTGGTCGTACCCATCACAATTGCCCGCCCACGATCCTGCAGGGCGCCTGCAACGATCTCTGACGCAGAAGCGCTTCCCTCATTAACCAGCACAACGATTGGTACACCACGAATTGAGTCGGGTGTTCGTGCGTTGTAGGTTAGTTTTGAATCCTCTTGACGGCCCTGGGTATAGACGATCAAACCGTCGGCAATAAAGACGTCAGATACGGCCACGGCAGCCTGCAGAACGCCGCCCGGGTTGTTGCGCAGATCAATCACCAGGCCTTCAAGGTCGCCTTCGTCCTTGAGTTGGATAACGGCTTTTTCAACTTCGCTTCCGGTGCCGCTTTGGAATTGCGCGATACGGAGGTAACCAAAACCGTCTTCCAGATATCGTTGTCTGACGCTCGCAACCTTGATGACTTCCCTTGTCAGGGTAAGGGGCGTAGGTGTTGGGTTGTCAGTCTTTATCAGCGTGATTTCTATCTCGCTGCCTGGTTCCCCACGCATCGCTTCAATGGCGTCACTCAGGTTCATGCCTTTAACCGGCGTACCATCAAGCTGGATAATCAGGTCGCCACTTTCAATACCGGCTTTTGCAGCGGGCGTGTCGTCCATGGGTGAAATCACCTTAACGAAGCCGTCTTCCATACCGATCTCTATCCCGAGACCACCATAGTTGCCAGAGGTAGATTCCTGAAGGTCATCAAATGAGTCTTTGTCCAGGTACGATGAGTGCGGGTCCATTTGTGACAGCATGCCCTTGATTGCATTTTCGAGCAGTGTTTTGTCATCTATCTCTTCTACATAGGCGCTGCTGATTCGATTGAATGCTTCAGCGAATACCCTGAGTTCATTCAGCGGGAGTCTGGGCTCCAGGGTTGAGGTGTCGGTCGTGGCTTCTTTTTCCATCGTCATTGCCGGTTCAGCCGCCGGGGCAACGTCTTCGTCCGTCATTTCGGGGACAGGTACAGGTGACGGTACAGGTGCCGTGTCTTCGTCTGCACCAGCGTTAAGCGTCAACCCGAAGAGGGCTACCATTGTGAGTAAAAATCGAATCATCTAACGTTCCTGCTTTGCTGCGCTAGGCAGCTCGTTGTTCTCGTGCGACACACCAGTTTTGTGGGTTGTTTGGTTTCCCGTCAATTCTGATCTCAAAATACAGTCCGGTTTTATCCTGGCCGCCACTGTCACCCACCGCCGCGATCTTTTCGCCGGCAGATACCCAATCTCCGGTTTCCCGGAACAAAGCCTGATTATGGCCGTACAGGCTCATATAACCTTCACCATGACTAATAATCATGAGCAAACCAAAACCACGTAACCAGTCTGAAAATACGACGCGACCGTAGTGAACCGCGTAGACGGATTCACCCTCTGCGGCGTCGATGAAGATGCCATGCCACTTGAGCTTACCTTGGTTTCTCTGATTACCAAAGCGATGGCTGATTCTCCCTTCGACTGGCAGCAACAGCTTACCCCGCATGCCGGCAAATGGCTGCGAGCTGCCCGGCGCCTTGAGGTTGGCCAGGCTTTCCTGCAACTTGCCCAATAGCTCTTCCAGTCTTCCTCTGTCCTGTTCCAGTCTGGTTAGTTCTGATCCAGCTGTGCTGATCTGGTTAATCAGTGCCTTTAGGGTTTTTCGCTTCTCCTTCTGGATATTCGCGAGGCTTATCTGTTGTGTCCCCAGAGCCCGTCTTTGTGATTCCAGCACGATGGTTTCTTCAGCCAACGCCTGCGTTACGCGATCCAAATCCAACAGGGTCAGATTGTAGGATTCGATCTGTCTGGAACGGGCCTGATTAAAATAGTCGTAATACGTTAGCATCCTGGCAATTTCGTTCGGATCTTCCTGGTTTAAAAGGACCTTGAGGTATTCCTGGTTGCCAATCTCAAAAGCTGCCCTGATTTGTTGTTCGATGTAATACTGTTGTTCGCCTTTTTCGGTCAGAAGTTCTTTTTGTTCTTCGGTTAAGGAAGATATTTTGTCGTTGGTGGTATCCAGTTCATTCTCTATCGTGTCGATTTCATTGATCAGTTTGTTAATGCCTTTTTCGTTTCGTTCCAGGGTCTCTTCGATTTCTGATTTCTGTCCCTGGGTGCTATCCAGTATTTTTTTGTAGGTCGAGATTTCTTCCTCGAGAGCCTTGAGGCGGGCCTCGATATCTTCCGGGCTCGCAGATTGTTCTGCCTGGGCTGCCATAGCTGGAAGTAGCGCGAGAAAAAGAATGATTAGGTTCTGCATCAATGATTCCTGTTATTGATTTGCGGCCCGTGAATGCTGGTTTGTCACCAGTGACCGTCCGGTCATTTCTTCGGGTTGTGATAGGGACATCAGCGTGAGCAGGGTAGGTGATACGTCGCTAAGTACGCCTCCGGATTGATCGAGCTGGATGTCCTGGGGGCCAATGTAGAGCAGGGGCACAAGCTCGGATGTATGAGCTGTATGAGCCTGGCCGGTCTGGTGATCCATCAGTTGTTCGACATTACCATGATCGGCTGTGACCAGGCACTGCCCGCCGCTGGACTCAAGTGCAGACGCAATACGCCCCAGACACAGGTCGATTGTCTCCACCGCTTTGATCGATGCCTCAAGATTACCTGTATGTCCCACCATGTCTCCGTTGGCATAGTTACAGACAATGAGATCGTACTTTCCGCTGTTAATGGCTTCTATGATGGTGTCAGTGACTTCCGGGGCGCTCATTTCAGGCTGAAGATCATAGGTTGCGACGTCCGGTGAAGGTATCAGCCGGCGATCTTCGCCGCTGAAAGCTTCCTCCCTGCCACCGGAGAAGAAGAAAGTGACGTGTGCGTACTTCTCTGTCTCGGCCAGTCTAAGCTGATTCATTCCGAGAGAGGCAATATATTCCCCCAGACTGTTCCGGATAGACGCCGGTGCGAATGCACAGGGCGCAGAAATATTGGCAGCGTATCGGGTCAGGGTAACGAAGCTGGAGAGGGCAGGTACCCTGGAACGTTTAAAGTTGTCGAATGCGTCATCGGTAAAGGCCCGGGTGAGCTGGCGTGCCCGATCTGACCTGAAATTCATGTAAATGACGCAATCGCCATCGAGGATCTGGATTCGCTCGTTCTGGTACAGAATGGCCGAGGGCTGGACGAATTCATCTGACTCATCCCGGTCATAGGCAGCCTGCAATGCTTCTGTGGGGTTGTTGAAGCTATGCGTCGCAGTTCCGTTCACAATTAGCTCATACGCCGGTTGTACGCGTTCCCAGCGATTATCTCGATCCATTGCGTAATACCGGCCGACGATCGATGCGATGCCTCCATCACCCCCGCTCGAAATATGCGCCTGCATTGACTCAATTGATTCGTGGGCAGATCGGGGCGGGACATCGCGGCCATCCAGAAAAGCGTGCAGATAAACCCGGGAGATCCCCCTTGATCTGGCCATATCAACGGCTGCCTTGATATGTTCTTCGTGGGAATGAACCCCGCCCTTTGATAAAAGTCCGAACAAGTGCAGTGTTTTGCCCGATTCGGCTATTCCAGCCATTGCCTGGGAGAGCGCTGCATTGTCAAAGAACTCACCGTCGTCTATCGATTTACTGATTCGGGTGAAATCCTGATGAATAACGCGTCCAGCGCCCAGATTCATATGTCCTACCTCAGAGTTACCCATTTGCCCCGGGGGCAGGCCGACATCCAGGCCTGAGCCGGAGATCAGGCAGTTCGGCCGTGTGGATACCAGCTCATCCCAGACCGGGGTTGCCGCCTGGGCGATGGCGTTGTCCTTCGGATCGGATCGGTGTCCCCATCCATCAAGGATGATTAGTGCGGTAGGTGGATTACTCATCATGACAGGCTGCGATAGGAAACAGTTCCGGATATTACCGGTTCCGGCATATTGGTTGAATAGTAGCAGGCAAATAATCACCATTTGTGTATACTCCGCGACTTAATTTTGCCGCGGGAACTGGCCTTGGTTGAGCAGGTTTTTGATTTTGTAATTAATCACTATATTTTGGTGAGTGCGTTCGTATTTCTTCTTGTGGCTTTCGTTATTAACGAGGGTAAGCAGGGCGGTGCGGCGATAACGCCGACCAATCTGGTGAATCTGGTTAACCGTGAGGGCGCCGTGCTGCTGGATATTCGCGACATCAAAGAATACGGCGCCGGGCATATTGCCGGGGCTATGAGCATGCCGGTGTCGAGCATTGACGCGAGAATCGGTGAGTTGGACGCCTATAAGGACAAACCTGTGGTTCTGGTGTGCAAGATGGGTCAACACGCGAGCGCGACCGGCCGAAAGCTAAAGGATCTGGGATTCGAAAATGTTCGGCGATTGTCCGGCGGTATGGGCGAATGGACCGCGAACGGTTTGCCGGTGGTCAAGTAGCGATTTTGAGTCGTAATAATATGAGAATCTATTTTTTGGAAACCGCTTTTTAGACAAAGGGTTGTCAGTAACCATGTTTAAGAAAGAGATCAAAGAGATTAAAGACAGATTATTTGGGCGTGGTGATGAGCCGGCGCCAGTTTCTGGGACAGTGCAGTCAATTGTGATGTATTCGACCAGATTTTGTCCTTACTGCATGAGGGCGCGTGACCTGCTGCAAAGTAAAGGTTGGGATTATCAGGATATCTC
>JABBBA010000094.1 GCA_018607685.1 K189A clade bacterium
GTCACCACACTTTCCACCGCTATTGAAGGACCGGCCGGGGCCACCGCGGTTAGCGCACCCCTTCAAGGCACCATTGTAGAATTGTCAGTAAAAGAAGGTGACCTTGTATTTGCCGGCCAGGAACTCGTTGTCATGGACGCGATGAAAATGGAGCATGTGATCCAGGCGCCGGTATCGGGCGAAGTCGCGATGGTGACGGTCGAACCCGGCGACGCCATCGTTGAAGACCACCCGATACTCTTCATTGCCGAACAGGAAGGCATAGCAGTTGAAGCACAAAAAACCGCAGAGCTGGATCTGGACCACATTCGACCTGACCTCGCAGAGGCGATGACACGGCACGGTTACAAACTTGACGAAAACCGTGAAGCAGCAGTCGCCAGAAGAAGAAAAACCAACCACCGGACGGTGCGGGAAAATGTCGAAGACGTTTGCGATCCAGGCACCTTTGTGGAATACGGCTCACTGGCAATAGCGGCACAAAGAAGACGCCGCACCGTACAGGACCTGATGGAGAACACACCGGGTGACGGCATGGTCACGGGCATCGGCAGCGTCAACCAGCGTCTTTTCCCTGACCAGGATACCCAGTGCGTTGTCATGTCCTACGATTACATGGTCCTTGCCGGTACTCAGGGCCTGCAGAACCATCGAAAAAAAGACCGTATGTTCGAGGTCGCGGAACAGCTCAGGCTGCCGATCATTCTTTTCGCCGAAGGCGGTGGTGGCCGTCCTGGGGATACTGATGGCGCTGGTATTGCAGGTCTAGATTGCCTGGCATTCGCACTATATGGCGCCATGAGTGGTCTGGTACCGCGAATCGGCATTACTACCGGTCGCTGCTTTGCTGGAAATGCCGTGCTACTCGGCTCCAGCGACATTGTTATCGCAACGGAGGATTCAAATATTGGCATCGGTGGACCCGCAATGATTGAAGGCGGCGGCCTTGGCATCTTCAAACCGGAAGATGTTGGACCGATGTCTGTCCAGGTACCGAACGGTGTCGTTGATATTGCGGTGAAAGATGAGGCCGAGGCAGTCGCCGCCGCCAAAAAATTATTGTCTTACTTTCAGGGAACCACCACCGACTGGACATGCCCGGACCAGCGCAAGCTTCGCTTCGCCATTCCGGAAAACCGACTGCGCGTTTATGACATTCGGGAAATCATCGATACCCTTGCCGATGAAGACTCAGTACTGGAGCTCAGACCAGAGTTTGGGATCGGTATTATTACGGCCTTTGCGCGCATTGAGGGCAGACCTGTCGGCATCTTCGCCAACAATCCCATCCACCTGTCAGGGGCGATTGATTCTGACGGCGCAGACAAGGCAGCGAGATTTATCCAGCTTTGTGATGCATTTGATATTCCGATCATCTCGCTCGTCGATTGCCCGGGCATTATGGTGGGTCCTGAGATCGAGAAAACCGCGCTGGTTCGACATGCTGCCCGATTGTTTGTCATCAGCACCAGCATTACGGTCCCCCTGATGTCGATTGTTATTCGCAAAGGCTACGGGCTGGGTGCCCAGGCAATGACCGGCGGCGGTTTCAAGGCCTCAACCTTCACAGTCACCTGGCCAACGGGTGAGTTTGGCGGCATGGGGCTCGAAGGCGCCGTAAAACTTGGATATCGAAAAGAGCTCGAAGCAATCGAAGACCCCGAAGAACGTCTGGCAGAATACGAGAAACGGGTGGCGCAAATGTACGATCGAGGGAAGGCCGTTAACTTCGCCACTGCTTTTGAGATTGATGAAGTGATAGACCCGATGGCAACCCGTGACTGGATTATGGCTGGACTGAAATCAGCACCAAAGCCGCCGAAACGAGAAGGGAAGAAGAAACCCTACATTGATACCTGGTAGGAAATTCCTGATGCGCAACTGGAAGGCAATATCCATCATTCCAACGACAGCTTTCCTGCTGACGTTGCTTCTTTGGGTTGCTCATCAGGAAGAATCAATGACCACCAAGGTGACCCCCGCACCGGACTTTGGCGCGATAAAAGACGTCAAAGTCAAAAAGGAAAAATTCTTCAGCTACGTGGTGCCGCTTGTCCACCAATCTAATCGGGAAATACGCAGCGAACGAGCAGCGCTGCTGAAAATTACGGACAAGGTCAACGATCAACAGACGCTATCCAAACGGGAAAAGGAAACCATCGAGGCACTGGCGAGGAAGTATCGCGTCACCAATATTGACCCTTTCTCAGAAGAAGCACTGGCATTGCTGGAACGCAGAATCGATATCGTTCCACCTTCGCTTGCGCTGGCCCAGGCTGCTAATGAATCAGCCTGGGGAACCGCGAGGTTTGCCGTTAAGGGAAATAACTACTTTGGCCTGTGGTGCTGGTCAAGCGATTGTGGACTCGTCCCTAACGAACGGGCAGAAGGAAAAAAACATGAGGTATCGACGTTCAACGCCCCCGTCGACAGCGTGAAATACTATATGTTGA
Source organism: K189A clade bacterium (assembly GCA_018607685.1). Lineage (GTDB taxonomy): Bacteria > Pseudomonadota > Gammaproteobacteria > Pseudomonadales > Azotimanducaceae > UBA9659. The sequence goes on from JABBBA010000094.1 coordinate 2,454, forward strand.
CCCTTAACTCACACCCGGCCTACAAAAAACTACGGGAACTAAGATCGCAGGCAAGAGCCAACAATAAACCCCTGACAGGCACACTTCTTTCCGATGGTCTGCTTTCCTATTCTGAACGCGGGACAGCCTATATCAAGGAACTCCGTGCCATGATTCGCATCAACAACCTGAGCCGATTTAACCAGACGACTCCGGCACCTTAGCTCACCAAATATTCGCCGCCATAAACACGATCCAAAAACTCATTCCAAGCCCCGTGGCAAAACAGATAATCCGCAATACCGGAATGTTCGCTATGTAAAACACACCGTGGAAAAACCGTGCCACTACCCAGATCATTGCTGCCATGGACCAGTAGCCGGCGGCATCGAGCCCGGACATGAAGGCAATCAGGTTCGCGGCGCCAAAAAAAGTTAACGCCTCCCAGGCATTAAACTGAGCACCGACGACGCCATTTCCCGCATCAACCAGTTTTTCCGCCTGCTGCCTTGGGTGGTTAAAGTCTGCATCACCAAACTGTTTTAAGCGAAATGGTAATGATGCAAACGCCCAGATATACGGCAGAATCATCCCTGCTAACAAAGACCACATTGGAATCGTCATATAGGTACTCCCTCTTTTTCATTTCAAAAACTGACTAATGCTTGTACCCGCTGATCCTAGCACCCGGCCGCGGATTTCAGCTCAGCAGCTGATGGAATAAACACTATTCGGCAATAAACGATACTAGGAAGAGAGCGTTACTCGCGCTAACGGAACCGCGAGCCCCGCAACATCAACCCGCTGGACGTACACTGCACCTGCTCTATCACCATCAGAGCCACGGGAACCGGACACAATATAGAGATCCTTCAGATCATCGCCCCCGAAACACACGCTGGTGCACATGGGCTGTGGTATTTCGATCAGCTGATCAAAGCTCCCGTCGGGATGGTAGACGCCCACGCCGCTTCCGCCCGGCAACGCAACCCAGACCCTGCCATCTTCCGAGACGACCAGCCCGTCCGGGGATCCGATTTCAGTTGTCGCGAATACCTGCTTCTGACCTAAGGAACCATCTACCTCTACGCTGTAACAATTAATGTGGTCGCGCGAGGAGTCAGAGTGGTACAACGTTTTACCATCAGGAGAGAAGGCCAGCCCGTTAGTCAGCTGTATATCATTCGCGACCTTACGAGCTGATCCGTCCAATTCAATCAGGTAAAGGTCCCCGGACCGGGGTTCCCTGCCATCTTCAAAGACGGGGCTTGAACCAAGAGAGCCCGCATAAATTCGACCGGCTTCATCCGTGGTGATGTCATTAAAGCCGACAAGACCAGCCGCTTCATTTTGATCGAGGACAGTAATCGTTTCGCCCTCGGGTATCGATTTCCAGGAGATATTTCTACCTGACACAATCATGCCGCCATTTTCGTGGAGGGACATTCCGCCAATACCTTTGCGGTAACCGAACACGGTCGTGACATTCCCTTCGCGATCCACGCAGAATACACCACCATTTAACACATCACTGTAAAGTAACCCCTGCCCCGGTATCCATATTGGGCCTTCTACCAGACCATAGCCTTCAGCCAGCTTTTCCATACGTACTCCAAATTTAATGGCAGATCTCAAGATACCGACACACCCGGAACTTGTCTATGAACCTCCGCGATCAGCCAGTAACATCAACGCTACTATAAACCGGGTGCACGCATTAAACGCTTACCATGATTATTGAGTTAACAGACCTTGCGGTTTCGACAGAGATCTACGCTACCGATTTTCTTGCCAAAGAAACCGGGCTGTCAAAGTCCAGGATTAAGACCACCATGACCAGGGGAGCTGTGTGGCTCAAATCAGGCAACACAAGCAAGCGACTGCGGCGGGCAAAGGCAAAACTGATTCCAGGAGACCTGGTCTCGATCTACTACTCTCAAAAGGTGCTGGAGACTGTGCCGGCCGAACCGATTCTTGTGGACGATCAGTCCATCTTCTCGGTCTGGGAAAAACCGGTTGGCCTGATGTCAGGTGGCAGCCGCTTTGGGGATCATTGTTCCATCAACCGGGTTATTGAACAGCAATGGGACAGGCCAACATTCCTGGTCCACAGACTGGACCGCTACGTCTGGGGTCTAATGGTACTGGCTCATTCAAAACAGGCAGCGGCTCACCTGTCACGGCAATTTCAGGAACGAAAAACAACGAAGATCTATCGCGCCATCGTGCATGGAACGTTAGAAGAAGAACGTGCGATCAAAACACCCGTCGATAACCGGGATGCGTCTTCGATAGTGAAACCGATTAACCCCGGGGCAGACACCAGCCTTGTGGAAGTCAGCATAGAAACCGGCCGGAAACACCAGATCCGCAAACACCTTGCCAGTATCAACCATCCCATCGTGGGTGACCGCCAGTATGGCTCTGACGATACCCAGGGCATACAGCTCGCCGCGGTGGAACTGGGTTTTGAATCTCCGGTAAACCACGAATGGAAACGTTACACGCTTGCAGACAGCAAGCAGCCTGGCATGCACCGTCAGGAAGCGAAGTGAATCAAAATTCCTGCGGCCACCGCTGAACCAATCACACCGGCAACGTTCGGACCCATCGCATGCATCAACAGAAAATTGTGCGGATTAGCCTCAAGACCTACCTTACTGACGACCCTTGCCGCCATCGGTACAGCAGAAACACCCGCCGCTCCGATAAGAGGATTGATTTTCTGCTTCGACAAAAGATTCATCAGCTTCGCCATTAAAACGCCAGCAGCCGTACCAATGGCGAACGCGACCATCCCAAGAGACAGGATCCCAAGGGTTTCCAGAACCAGGAACTGATCCGCCTGCAGCTTCGACCCGACCGCCAGCCCCAGAAAAATAGTGGTGATGTTGATCAACGTGTTTTGCGTCGTGTCACTTAACCGATCGACCACACCACACTCTCTCATCAGATTGCCAAAGCAAAACATACCCAGCAGAGGTGCCGCACTCGGCACCATCAGCGCCACAAGCACCAGCAACATGAGCGGAAAGAATATTTTCTCGCGTTGGGAAACAACCCTGAGCTGTGTCATTTCGATCTTTCTTTCAGTCTCGGTTGTCAGGAACCTCATGATCGGGGGCTGAATAATAGGAACCAGCGCCATATAGGAATAGGCAGAGACTGCGATCGCGCCCAGCAGATGTGGCGCCAATTGCCCCGCCACATAAATGGCAGTAGGACCATCCGCCCCGCCAATAATGCCGATCGCTGAAGCCTCAGCCACATTAAAGTCAAAGATTCCAAGTGCGGACAATCCCAGTGCACCGAGTAATGTGGCAAATATCCCAAACTGAGCAGCTGCTCCCAGGAAGAGCGTTTTGGGGTTAGCGAGCAGGGGACCAAAGTCAGTCATTGCGCCAACGCCCATGAAAATCACCAGGGGAAAAACACCGGTCTCAATACCCATGACATAAAACTGGTGGAGAACTCCATCACCGACGGCGATATCAACCCCCGGGATGTTGGCAAGGATTCCGCCAAAACCAATCGGCACCAGCAACAGGGGTTCAAATCCTTTCGCGATCGCGAGGTATAACAGACCCAGACCAACCAGCAGCATCACGCCCTGGTCCAGCGATAGCTGAGCTATCCCCGTTCCCTGCCAAAGTTCTATCAATTGCTCCATCAGTTATCCGAGCGTAATCAGTGACTGTCCGGCGTCTACCGCATCGCCCTCATGCACAAGTACCTGGTTGACTGTTCCGCCACTGGCCGCACGAATCTCGGTTTCCATCTTCATTGCTTCCAGTACCAGAACGACGTCACCACTGGCAACAACATCCCCCACTTTCACAACAATCTTGAATATATTTCCAGCCAACGGTGCGGTTACACCGACAACGCCTGCCGCTGGCACGGGCGCCGCACCTGTTACGACCGGTGTCGCGGATTCAATGTCACCGCCTTCCGTTACCTTCACGACGAACCGTTCGCCGGAGACTTCAACGGTATAGACGGCGGACCCAGCAGCAGTTGTCGGTGAGGCAGCGGTCGGGGGTTCGATTTCCGGTCCGGGCTCAAACGCCGATGGATTTGTCCGGTTCGCCAGGAACTTTAATCCAACCTGAGGGAACAGTGCATAGGTCAACACATCGTCATCGATGTTCTCACCGAACTGCAGACCGTCCTCTTCTTCTTTTGATAACAGCTCGCGCTTCAGGCGATCAAATTCCGGTTCAATATTGTCTGCCGGCCTGCAGGTGATTGGCGCATCCGTACCCAGGACCCTGGCCTGTAATTCTTTATTCACCGGCGCCGGTGTCGATCCGTATTCGCCCTTGAGAACGCCTTCAGTCTCCAGCGCGATACTCTTGTAGCGTTCCCCCAGCAGAACATTCATCACTGACTGGGTACCGACAATCTGCGAGGTAGGCGTAACCAGAGGAATAAACCCCAGGTCTTCACGCACCCGCGGGATCTCCTCCAGCACTTCATCAAGCCGGTCGGTTGCGTTCTGTTCTCTTAGTTGATTTTCGAGGTTGGTGAGCATGCCTCCCGGCACCTGCGCGACGAGAATCCTTGAATCTGTTCCCCGAAGGGCTCCCTCAAACCGGGCATACTTTTTGCGAACTTCCCTGAAATAGGCGGCGATCTCTTCCAGTTTTCGAATATCGAGGCCTGTATCCCTCTCGGTACCTTCCAGCATCGCAACAATTGCCTCTGTGGGTGAGTGACCGTAGGTCATGCTCATTGAGGAAATCGCAGTGTCTACATTATCAATGCCCGCCTCGATGGCTTTGAGGTAGGTTGCGGAGGAAAGTCCTGTGGTCGCGTGGCAGTGCATATGAATGGGCACATCCACGGTATCTTTTAACCGACTCACCAGCTCATATGCCCTATAGGGGGTCAGCAGCCCCGCCATGTCCTTGATGGCGATCGAATCAGCGCCCATCTCGGAAAGCCTCGAACCCAAATGAACCCAGGTATCGATGTCGTGAACGGGGCTTACGGTGTAGGAAAGTGTTCCCTGGGCGTGGCGGCCCTGCTTTCTTACCGCAGCAACGGCCCTTTCAAGATTTCGTGGATCGTTCATCGCGTCAAAAATCCGGAAAACATCGATGCCGTTTTCCGCGGCACGTTCGACAAACTTGTCGACGATGTCATCCGCGTAATGTCGATACCCAAGGATGTTCTGGCCGCGGAACAACATCTGTTGCGGCGTATTGGGCATCACCTTTTTCAACTCCCGGATTCGTTCCCAGGGATCTTCCCCAAGAAATCGAATGCAGGCGTCAAAGGTGGCGCCTCCCCAACTCTCCAAAGACCAGTATCCGATCTCGTCGAGTTTTTCAGCAATTGGCAGCATGTCATCGATTCGCATGCGCGTCGCGAACAGTGACTGGTGGGCATCACGCAGCACAACCTCTGTGATACCAAGCGGTGTTTTGTCGCTCATGGTAAAAGCCTTTCTTATAGCCCCTGATAGGGGCACTTCATTCTTAACTATCATGTCCGCGAGCTTTGTAAGCTCATGAGTTCGCCATTGGTGGCGGCGAATTAACTGTGTAACACAGGGAGCGGATCATTGCCAAGATTGACCTCCGGTTTCTAGTCTGCAGGCACCGGTAATGAGACCAGAAAAAGCGCCAGCTCTTTCCTGGTTCGAATTCTCACAAAGCTGATATGGTTATAACGAGGCTCGCTCATTGCGGCGAGATACTGCCTGCGATTTTTACCCAGATGAGTCAGGGACCACCAAATAATCGAGTCCCGATCGAAGAATGCTTTCCTGAGTGTTTCCCGATTACCGGCCCACAGCTCTTCCCGGGTCAGCGATCGGCGAATCGTCCGGCTAATCACCCGGTACAGGATTAACCAGTAAGGAAGGTCCAGCCAAAGGACCAGTTGCACCCGCTTCCATTTGATGGGCACGGTTTTCGAATAGTTACCATCCAGCACCCAGGCTTCTCCCGCGAGCGATCGTTCCAGGTTAGTGAACAGTTCTTCTTCAGTCGATTCGGTCCAGTCAGGCTTCCACTGGATTTCATCCAGTTCTACATAGGGGTAACCGAGTTTTTTTGCGATTAGTTTGCCAGTTGTAGATTTACCACTGCCGCTGCTACCGACGATATTGATTCGCCGATATGAATCAAATCCAGCGGCTAGCTCAGAGATCGTCAGTTGGTTGAACAGGCGTGACATGGCTGTTTTCTGTTCTGAATCGACATCGGGGTATTTCTGTCTCAGAACGAAAAAAGGAGCCAACGGCCCCTGCTTTGTAGTACCCGACACATAGCTTACAGACTTTACCGGAGACATGGTT
>JABBBA010000174.1:0-6869 GCA_018607685.1 K189A clade bacterium
AGGCGATTTCCGGTGTGATGCCATCAGCGCTCCGCCAGACATTAAAAATAGGGTCGCACTCGTCGGGCTGGGAAAAGCCAACAGTCCAGAGCGTCGCTGCCTCTGTCATTGCCTGGTCAACCATACCAACCTTGTACAAACCATAGGCGTGCTGGCAGGCCAGCGACCTGGTCGGCGTGACCTTATCGTAGTGCGAGATAAACGTTTCCCACTTGCCACGTTTTGCAAGGTTGGCGAGCCAGTGCTGCAGTAGTGGCTTCACCAGGGGCGTGTCTCTGTATTGTTCGACGAACTGCAGAATATCCTGTTCACTCTGGCGAGAAATGCGGTAGGAAATTTCTGTATATTCCAGGTAGGGGTAAAGCGGATAGGTTCGAAGCTGCGGTTTCAGCTTCTGCAGGCGGGTGAACTCGCTGCTCCGGATCAGGTGAATGGCATCCAGGTACACCTGGCGTTGCTCGAAACGGTCCGGTGCAACGGTGGGGCTATAGCCTGCGCCCCTGGAAAAATCAGCCACGCAGTGCGCGGATAAACCCAATGCAAGAAATAGTGCAAGAAAAGGTGCAAGAAAAGGTGCAAGGAAAAATAGGGCTGGTTGTTTCACAGGTGTATTGGATCACTCATGGCGTGCAAGAGTAATGAATCTTTAGTGGAGCCGCAAAGAAAGTTTGTTGGACGTTTTCTAATCGCCTACCCGGACAGCCAGGACATCGCAGGTGGCCCCATGCAGGACCCCGTTAGCCGTTGATCCCAGTAGCAGCGCGAGGCCATGGCGGCCATGGCTGCCAACAACAATAAGGTCAGCATCAATTTCGTTGGCAAGGGTGTGAATTTCAGTTTCAGGTCGACCAAAAATCAGGTGTCGATTTTCGTCTTCAATACCGAGTGATGATGCAAACTCGGCCAGGTGAGTCTTTGCGGTATCCTGGATTTGTTCCTGGATGGTGGATAGATCCATCGGGATGTCACCGCCGTAGGCCAGTGAAAGAGGTTCAATGACATGCACGCAGCTTAGCTTTGCATTGAATGCCGCCTTAAGTGCGCAGGCACGTCTCGAAACGTCCCTTGATTCGACCGTGAGGTCGACTCCGATCAGTATATGTTTGTATTCGCCCATCGCATCCACCTGCTTTAGTTGTTATTTTGTGGCTGGATTTGAGCCAAATGTACACAGTTAGATATCCGATCACAACTGTTTACGTTAGTCATTTTCGAAACTCATTTGCACCGGAAAGGAGCACCCGTGGTCTACGTTCTCATTGGCGTGATATTGCTTGCCATCATCGTACCGATCATTTCGGTGTTGCCCTCTGCCAGACAGAAAGAACGCATGCAGATGCGAATGGTGGCGAGGGCGGCAGGTGTGTCTGTTGAGCTGACGTCCATCGATGACCCCAACCCGAAACAGGACAAGTATATCGGTAACACGGGGAAACCCATCCCTGCTGTTCTCAAGGTCGTCGCTTATCGATTGCAACGAAAACGGGAGCGCGACTGGCGCGAGTTACCCAAAGTTAGCTGGTGCCTGCTAAAAGACCTGGAAAACAATTGGTGCTGGAAGTCAGAACCTGACCCCCTGATGAATAAGGAACTGGCTGAATGGCTGTGGGAGATTGCCCCTAGTTTGCCCGCAGACGTTGTTCAGATTGAAGAAGACAGTTACACCCTCTGTGTTTACTGGCATGAACGCACCCGGGGAGATGAGCAGGCCGTGCTGGATTTTCTTAAGGATTGTGTTGAGTTACCGCTGATTGAACCGGATCTTTCGGATAGTGCAGAGTAAGAATTTGCCTGCGTTTATTAACTGAAATCACCTGGATTTAAATGAGGGGTTGACAATTCCCCGGCTGTTGCGCGTAAAGTAAAAAAGGAAATGGCTCACTGACGGTCGATCTGAAAATGCTGAATGTAGCTTGACGTTAGTGAACATTGTCCTTATATATGTCGCCCCTTAGGCCGCATCAACCACTTAGAGAACTACTTGCATGGGAAAGTCGCTCGTCATTGTCGAGTCGCCAGCTAAAGCGAAAACGATCAATCGTTATCTTGGTGATGACTACATCGTGAAATCAAGTGTCGGGCATATCCGGGACTTGCCGGTGAGCGGAACCAGCAAAATCGATCCCAAGGCGCGGGCAAAAGAAGCCGCAAAGACGCGCAAGATGACGCCGGCCAAGAAGGCTAAATACAAAAAAGAGAAAGCCCGTAAACAGCTTGTCGCGCGGATGGGTATTGACCCCGATGATGGCTGGAAGGCGAACTACCAGATTCTTCCGGGTAAAGAGAAGGTTGTTTCCGAGTTAAGAAAGCTGGCGAAGGATGCGGACGAAATTTACCTGGCGACTGACCTTGATCGCGAGGGTGAAGCGATTGCATGGCATCTGCGTGAAGCAATTGGCGGCGATGAATCGCGATACCGCCGTGTCGTGTTTAACGAGATTACCAAGAAAGCTATCCAGGAAGCGTTTGAAAAGCCTGGTGATATCGATATGGATCAGGTCAGCGCCCAGCAGGCCCGACGGTTTCTTGACCGCGTTGTAGGCTTCAGGGTCTCGCCGCTGTTGTGGGCAAAGATCGCGCGTGGCCTTTCTGCGGGAAGAGTCCAGTCGGTTGCGGTTAAGTTAATTGTTGAACGCGAACGTGAAATCAGGGCCTTTATCCCTGAAGAGTACTGGGATATTTTTGCCCAACTGCTGCGTTCGGCGAACGAAGACGGCGATGGCGTTCGCTTTCAGGTTACGAAACAGGATGGCAAGGGTTTCCGTCCGGTAAACAAGGAACAGACGGACGCGGCGCTTGAGATACTCAATCGGGCTGAGTTCAAGATCACCAGCCGGGAAGACAAGCCTACCCAGACCCGGCCAACGGCACCCTATATAACCTCCACCCTGCAGCAGGCCGCCAGCACGCGGCTTGGTTATGGCGTGAAGAAGACCATGATGATGGCCCAGCGTTTATACGAAGGGGGTTACATCACTTACATGAGAACAGACTCAACCAACCTCAGCTCGGAAGCTGTAGCTTCCTGCCGTGATTTGATCGAGTCTGAATACGGCAAGGAATACCTGCCGGCCGAACCCCGTTTGTATTCAAGCAAGGAAGGCGCGCAGGAAGCGCACGAGGCTATTCGTCCCTCTGATGCGGGCGTCAAGTCGACCCAGCTCAAGAATATGGAAAGGGATGCTGAGCGTCTGTATGAATTAATCTGGCGACAGTTTGTTGCCTGCCAGATGCCGAATGCGGATTATCTTTCAACCTCAGTGCTTGTCGGTGCGGATAATCTTGAGCTGCGGGTTCGCGGTCGCATATTGAAGTTTGACGGCTTCACGCGCGTACAACCGCCCGCGGGTCGAAAAGAGGAAGAGCAACCGCTACCGGACTATGAAGTTGGTCAGGTACTAAACGTTAAAGAGCTCATTCCTTCGCAACATTTCACCAAGCCGACCGCCCGTTATGGAGAGGCCAGCCTGGTTCGGGAGCTGGAAAAAAGAGGCATCGGCCGACCTTCGACCTATGCGTCTATTATTACGACCATCCAGGACCGCGGTTACGTCACGCTGCAGAATAAAAGGTTCTATGCCGAGAAAATTGGCGACGTGGTAACGGAGCGATTAAACGAAACCTTTAATGAACTGCTCGACTATAACTTCACTGCCCAGTTGGAAGAAGGTCTGGACAAGGTCTCTGACGGGAACCTGGAGTGGAAGAGCCTGCTGGATGATTTTTACAAGGACTTCGACAAGAAAGTAGAAGACGCGGGCGGCGAAGACGGCATGCGCTCGAATGAGCCGTCGATGACAGATATTAAATGTTCAAAGTGTGGCCGTGATATGCAGATCAGGACGGCAAGCACGGGTGTGTTTATGGGTTGCTCCGGTTATGGGCTGCCACCGAAAGAGCGTTGTAAGAATACGATTAACCTGATTTCCGGTGATGAAGTTGTCAGCGTCAATGGTGATGACGAAGAAGAATCAAGAATACTCCGAAACAAACGTCGTTGTGAAAAATGCAACACGGCCATGGACAGCTATCTGATCGATACAGAACGCAAGCTTCATGTTTGTGGCAACAACCCTGATTGCGATGGTTTTGGCATTGAGCAGGGCGAGTTCAAGATCAAGGGCTACGATGGTCCGCTGCTTGAGTGTGACAAATGCGGCAAAGAGATGCAGCTCAAGACTGGCCGTTTCGGAAAGTACTTTGGCTGTACCGGTGAGGAATGTAAGAACACCCGTAAGCTACTGCGCAGTGGTGAACCGGCTCCGCCCAAGATGGACCCTGTGCCTATGCCGGAGCTGGAATGCGTAAAGGTAGATGACACCTACATATTGAGAGATGGCGCTGCCGGGATATTCCTTGCGGCCAGTCAGTTTCCCAAGAATCGGGAAACACGAGCACCTTTCCTGGATGAGCTGCTGCCGCACCAGAATGAAATCGACCCGAAGTACGGTTTCCTGATGAGAGCACCCGTTAAGGATCCCGATGGTAATCGAACGCTTGTGAAGTTTGCGCGTAAAACGAAAGAGCAGTACGTGATGACAGAAAACAAGGATGGCAAACCATCCGGCTGGCGCGCGGATTATATTGGTGACAAGTGGGTGGAAACGCTGAAAGCGCCCAAGCCTCGGAAGAAAAAAGCCGCCGCAAAAAAGAAACCAAAAAAAGCGGCTGAAGGTTAGGCCGGGTCCCTGAACACTGGACAGCTCAGCTGCCTGGATAATGGCTCGTTGAGCCCGAAGTAAGTTTATAAAAAAGAACCAGCAGTGAAGTGAAGGTGGGTAAAGATGAACTGCCGGTTCTTTTTATAAAACGCTTCAAAGACTATAAGACCTGCAAAAGCTGCAAAATTAATAAAGCCTGTTATTCCTAAACTACGCTATTCCTTCAAAACCGTTCCACAGGTTCAAAGCCACTCTATTAAAAAGCCACTCTAATAAAAAGCCACTCTAATAAATGCAGTTGCCAGTAAACCGGCCGGTTTCAGGTAATCGTCAGGCTAGTGTCGAATAACCCCGACACCCAGGCCTTCGATTTCAAACTCCTGGTAGCGCAAGTCGACTTCAATCGGCGAATAATCCTTGTTCTCGGGAAGCAGGGTCACCTGGTATTTACTTCTGGATCGCTTAAAACGCTTAACGGTAACTTCGTCTTCAATTCGCGCAACCACAATGTCGCCATTATTAACATTCTGGGTTCGGTGAACTGCCAGCAGGTCTCCGTCCATGATGCCGCACTCAATCATACTGTCACCGCGTACCTGCAACAGGTAGTCTGCATTTGGGCTGAAAAAAGAGGAGGGTAGTTCGCAGTAATCTTCAATATGTTCCTCTGCAAGGATCGGGTTGCCTGCAGCGACCCGGCCAACGATGGGGATGCCTTCGTTTTCAATTTCCGGCAGCTTGATCCCCCTGGAGGTGCCGGGGATCATTTCGATGGCTCCCTTGCGTGCCAGCGCTTTCAGGTGTTCTTCAGATGCGTTGGCGCTCTTGAAGCCAAGTTTCTTGGCTATGTCGGCCCTGGTGGGCGGGTATCCGGTTTCGTCAATGTAGCTTTTGATGAAATCGAGTACTTCAGTTTGTCTTGCCGTTAGTTTGTTCATATAGGTGACCGGCCCTGGGTTAAGACTGTTTATTTATACAGTTACTGGGATTATATACAGCAATGCCGGCTTGGCAATGTTTTTTTCAACACCTGACACCAAATGCCTGCTGGTGACCGCTTTTGGTCATGTACCGGTGATTTCAGCACTGCCTGTCATGCAGTTCCGGTGCTGGTCTATAGTGGGCTATTATGATTGCTGCTACACGCCATTGACCCTAACGAGTCGCAGGTAACGAGGCCTGAATGATTATGCGGATGAATCGATTACTCCCCTTGATCCTGTTGTTGGTGATTTCACGTTCGGCGACCGCGGAAGACGCGTTTTTGGTTCTGGGTAGCTTCGTGAACGAGGACGTTGCCCGGGCTGAAGGTAGCCGGATTAGTAACGATGCCGGTATAGAGGTGCTGCTGTTTGAATCAATTGTTAATACCAGGGTTCAGTACAGGTTGCTCACCGGGCAGCTGGTCGAACAGAGTGCCCGGTCGGCGCTTCGTGAGCAGCTGATGAGCGCCGGGGTCTCTGACCCATGGTTGCTTCGATTCGATGATGGAACGCCTTACATGGAGACTGTTTTTTCTGACCTGGGTACGGGTGATGCGCTGAGCGCCACTGAACTGGCTGAAATTGATTCAATGCTAAGCGACTTCGACGAAGAATATGCCGCGGATTCCGGGATGCTCTCGATGGACACAGGTCCGTCGGCGGAAGATGTTGCTTTCGAAGTCTCAAGCACTTCTTTAAACACTTCCTCTAACTATGTCGTGGTCGGAAGTTACGGTACTGCCAGTAACGCCACGGACTATGCCCGCGGGTTTGAGGGTCTGTCTCCCGAAATCCTGTTGCATGAGGTCACGGTGCAGCGCAGTGAGGTCTCTGGAGCAACCGTCTTCCGGGTCATGATAGGGCCGGTAGTCTCGAGCGAAGAAGAAAAGGGTGTTATGGACGCGCTGAGTGAACAGGGGATCCGTGGAGCCTGGTTACTTCGCGGAATCCCGGCAACGATAGACGCCGGTGCCCAGGAGCAGACCCAGGAGATGAACAGTAAGCAGAGCGCAGATCAGGGCCTGGAGTTGAACCAGGACATTAGCCAGCCCCAGCGGGGGTTCAGGATCCCGGGTCAATCCGGCAGTAAAGCAGGCCGTATAGCAGGTAAAGTGCCTGCAAAAAGTTCTTATCCGCAAGGTGATTTCAACCCGGTACGCCTTAGAAAAGCACCCGCAAATTTCCCGGACCCACGCGATAAACACTAAAGGCTTTCTCGAGCTTG
>JABBBA010000174.1:6879-8725 GCA_018607685.1 K189A clade bacterium
GCTTGATCCCTCGCGTTAGAATCGAATCTGAATTTCGTCTTAAGCCTGTCACATGATTGAAGAAACCGTCGATTCCATTCAGGAATTTGTTGAACGACCGGAATTGCTCTGGGTGTTCCTGGTTGTGTTCCTGGTTGTGTTCCTGACCCTGACCTGTAATTACGTTGCCAGACGGCTGCTGTTGAAGCTGGAAGAACAGACAGAGTCCAGTACCAGTCCCTGGGATGATGCGTTGGTTCGATCCGCAAGGAAACCGGCAGCCTGGTTGATCTGGGTCATCGGGTTTAGCCTGGCCGCAGATATTCTGGCGAAGGATTCCAACTCGACCCTTGAGCAATTGATTGAGCCCGCCAGGTTCATTGCGGTTGTTGGCCTGTTGGCTTATTTCCTGTCGCGGTTTATAGCGGAGGCAGAACAAGCGTTTATCGATAACGGCGCTGATATTACGACGGCGAATGCGCTGGGTAAGTTGTTGCGTGTGTCTGTGTTCATTACAGCGAGTCTGTCCGTGTTGCAAACCCTGGGTGTCAGTATCTCGGGCGTGCTCGCCTTTGGCGGCATTGGCGGCATAGCCGTAGGCTTTGCGGCGAGGGATCTGCTGGCGAATTTCTTCGGTGGGTTGATGATATACATGGATCGACCGTTTGCCGTCGGTGACTGGGTCAGGTCGCCGGACCGGAATATTGAAGGCACGGTAGAAAAGATCGGCTGGCGACTCACGCAGATACGGACCTTCGATCAGCGCCCGCTCTATGTACCCAATTCGGTGTTTGCGAATATCTCGCTGGAAAACCCTTCCCGGATGCACAATCGGCGAATCAAGGAAACGATCGGCGTGAGATATGACGACGCCGGAAAGCTGCAGGTGATTATTGATGACGTGAGAAAGATGCTGGCGGAACACCCTGACATAGATACCGGTCGCACACTGATTGTTAATTTTGATAGCTTTGCTGATTCGTCCCTCGAGTTTTTTATCTATGCCTTTACAAAGACTGTGAACTGGGTTGAGTTCCACCAGGTTAAGGAAAGGGTGCTGCTGGAGATCGTTCAGATTGTTGAAGGCCACGGCGCTGAGTTTGCGTTTCCGACTCGAACATTGCACGTTTCTGCTGCCGATAGCGGGCCCCAGATAGAATCCTGAGTGCGACGGAAGGCAAGGTGTTCGGTGTGAGTGGTTGTCGAGGCGGTGCCACGAATGCTTCAATAGGGTAGAATTCCACGCGTATAAACTTGTCAGAGAAAAAAATGGCCAACCTTCTGTTTTACAAAAAACCTGTCCCCCTTAACAAAAACGATCACAAAGACAAAAAAATCAGTTCAGCCGGGCGAAATTTTGCGTTCGCCGGGCAAACTAATTCAGTCATTTTGGCCGGTGTTGAATTTAGCGAAGCAGCAAAAGACTACCCGATTGTCTTCACCCAGGCGGGTGATAACGTCGTGCCCGTCGCGTTGCTAGGGCTTAGAAACGAGGAAAACCTGTTCGTTGATGACGAGGGTAAATGGGATGCGAGGTACATTCCCGCATTTGTTCGTCGATACCCGTTTGTGCTTGCTGAAACCGGGGATGCTGGTCAGCGGGCGGTCTGCATTGACGAGTCCTATGAAGGCTTCAATGATGATGAAGGTGAGCCGCTGTTTGCCGGGGAAGAAACCACACCGGTACTTCAGCAGGCGATGGATTTTCTCGAGGAATACCAGAAACAGTACCTTCGAACGGAAGCTTTTGTTCAGCGATTGCGGGACAACGATTTGCTGATGTCACTCAATGCGAAAGTCGACATGGTTGATGGTCAGCAGTTTGGCCTGACAGGCCTGCTGGCGATTGATGAGAAGAAACTCCTGC
>JABBBA010000165.1 GCA_018607685.1 K189A clade bacterium
TTGTAGTTGACCCCATAGAGCGGCAAATCTGTCTCCTGACTGATTCGGAGCAGCTCCGGATGCTCAACCAGGCAGTTGGGACACCAGGTCGCCCACACATTTACCAGACTTATCTCACCGGAGAGATCAGCTAATGTCCTCGACAGAGCAGGCTCGCGCAGATCCTTCAGCTCAAATGTCGGGAACGGTTTATCAATCAGGACCGAGGGAAGAAGATGCGGGTTCTGTAACCGGAACCCCAACGCCAGGAACACCACCAGCAGCGCAAATACGCCGAGCGGTATCAACAGGCTTTTATTAAAAGTCATGCGGCGGATCCCAGGGCATTATTGCTGACCGGTTCCCTTACCCGCCTGTATCGTTTATCCAGGAGCGTGACAAAACCTCCGAGCGCGATCAACAGACCACCCAACCAGATCCAGCGCACGAAAGGCTTCACATGAACCCGAACTGCCCAGGCAGAATCGCCAACTTTTTCACCCAGCGCTACGTATACATCCCGCAATAATCCTGGATCCATATCAGCCTCTGTCATGACATTCTGTGCGACCGAATAAAACCGTTTCTCGGGGCGCAGCGTTGCCACATACTCACCTCCCTTTGTCACATTGAACTCCGCCTGGTCAGCCAGATAGTTAGGTCCCCGGACTTTCTGGACGCCCTCGAATGTAAATTCGTATCCAGCAAGATCAAGAGAATCACCTGGATTCATTCTCACATCCCTACCTTCTGAATAGGTGATCGTCACCACAACACCCAGAATGGCCACTGCAATACCTGCGTGTCCCAGCATCATGCCAAGCTGCGAAGCGGAACGAATCGACCCGGCCTGCCACCAGTGTCGTACCAGCATAACCAGAATCCAGACCGCCAGTGTCTCAACCCCAACGGCAATCAAATCAATACCCGCTGTGACCAGGTAGGTTACAAGGCACACGACCACGGGCGTCGCCAGTAAAAACGGCCAGTGCTGTCGTATCAATATCTCACCCGAGGTCTTCCGCCAGCGCGAGAACGGCGCGACGACCATCGCGACAAACAATAAACATACGATCGGTACAAACACCCGATTAAAATACGGGGGGCCAACCGAAATCTTTTTCCCATCCGTGATGACTTCGTACAACAGGGGATACAAGGTCCCCAGGAGCACCGACGCCGTTGCTACCACCAGTAAAAGGTTATTGATTAACAACATGGCTTCGCGAGAATTCCATTCAAACTGGGCCTCGCTTTTTATGCCCGATGCCTTAAATGCATACAGTGTTAGCGAACCACCGATAACCAGCACAAGAAAAATCAAAATGAAAAGCCCACGGGTTGGGTCAACCGCGAAAGCATGAACAGAGGTCAACACACCGGATCGAACCAGAAAGGCGCCCAGCAAACTCAGGGAGAAAGTGGATATCGCCAGCAGCACGGTCCAGCTTTTAAACACGCCGCGCTTTTCACTGGCCGCCAGTGAATGAATGAGAGCAGTACCAACCAGCCATGGCATAAAGGATGCATTCTCGACCGCATCCCAGAACCACCAACCACCCCAGCCAAGTTCGTAGTAAGCCCACCAGCTTCCGAGCGTTATACCTACCGTCAAAAATGCCCAGGCCGCGTTGGTCCATGGTCTGGACCACCTGGCCCAGGCTGCATCAAGCCGGCCCGTGGTCAGCGTCGCAATAGCCAGCGCAAAGGGAACAGCAAACCCGACATAGCCCATATAGAGCATCGGCGGGTGAACGATTAACCCAAAGTCCTGCAACAACGGATTCAGGTCCGCTCCATCTGCGGGATGAAATGGCAGGTTTCGATCAAATGGGTTGGAGGTAAACAATAGAAAAAGAGCGAAGCCGGTACAGAGCAAACCCAGTACCGACAGGACCCGTGCCTTCATGTCAAACGTCAGGCCACGGCTAAATACCGCAACGGCCAGCGTCCAGCCGGATGCAATCAACGTCCACAAGAGGAAGGAACCTTCGTGGGCACCCCATACCGCGGAAATTTTATACTGCAGTGGTAACGCGCTGTTGGAATTGTTGGCGACGTAGGCAACAGAAAAGTCATCCTGGACGAAGGAATACACCAGACAACCGAAACTGAAGGCGAGGAAGACGAATAGGCCGGTCGCTATTGATGGACCCGTTTGCATAAGGAGTGCATCACGCCGATAGACACCAAGAGCAGGCAGAACCGTAAGCGCTAAACTCAATCCCAGAGCAAGAATTAGTGAGAAATGACCAAACTCTGGAATCATTCGTAGCCAGCCTTTTGTCCGGTATCCACGCCTGACTCGTGCGCTTCCTCAAGGGCAGCTGCAACCTCCGGCGGCATATAGTTTTCATCGTGTTTTGCCAGCACTTCTTCTGCCACGAACACTCCTTCACTGTTTAACTGTCCAAGCGCTATCACACCCTGCCCCTCCCTAAACATGTCCGGCAGAATGCCTTCAAACTCGACCGTCACCTGCGCAGACTTCATATCACTGATAACGAAGCTGACACCAAGCCCTTCTCCGGTGCGGGTCACACTATCATCCTGCACCATTCCACCCGCCCGTATCGTCTTCCCTACCGGCGCTTCACCCTGCGCGATCTGATCCGGAGAATAAAACAGGTTAATGTTCTCATTGAGCGCAAACAGCGCGAAGGTCGTCGCACCACCTGCTGCACAGACAATAAAAACAATGAGCAAAAGTCGATTACGACGATGACTTTTCATACGGCCGAACTTCATGTCCGATCCTCCGGTTTTCTAATATTCATAGCTTTCTATTCATAGCCTTCAATACAGCACTTTTTTCCGCCCGGATGATGTTTCTACGCGCTATCAATGGAAACCAGACATTTGCAGCCAGGATAACGAGTGTTAAACCATAGGCCGCCCAGATGTAGATTCCATGTCCATCCATATAAAAAAAAGCAGTTAAACTTTCGAACTTCATCTGACCGCCAGCCATTGCTTAACCCAATCGGTATTTTTTTCACGCACCAGAATCTCGTTTCGAATCCTCATCATCCATACCGAAAAGAAAAAGAGATAATAGGCAATCACCATGACCAACAGCGGAAGCCACATTTCTATTGGCATAGATGGCTTTTCGGTCAGCGAAAAGCTGGCGGGCTGGTGCAGGCTGTACCACCAATCCACAGAATATTTAATAACCGGAAGATTGACCACACCGACAAGCGCCAGGATCGCGCAGGCCCTGCCAACACCGGCCTGTCGGTCCATCGCTGAGCGCAGCGCAATAACCCCTATATAAAGAAAGAACAAAACCAACGTGGAGGTCAGCCTTGCGTCCCACACCCACCAGGTACCCCAGGTAGGTTTACCCCAGATGGCGCCCGTCACCAGTGCGAGAAAGGTGATAGAGGCTCCGAGTGGCGCGACACACTTTACCGCAACATCGGCCAGTTTAATTCGCCAGATCAGGAAAACCGCAGCGGCGCCCGCCATCATCACGTATCCCGACTGCGCCAGAATCGCAGCAGGCACATGAATGTACATGATGCGGACGCTGTTGCCCTGCTGATAATCCGGTGGCACAAAAAGCAGCGCCCAGGCGGCCCCTCCCGCCAGCATAAGCACGGCCAGCGACAACAACGGCACCTGCCAGCGTCCCGATATCTCGAAAAACGTTTTTGGCGAACCAAGCCTGTGAAACCAGTTAAGCATGGGAAATCATTTCTAAATTGTGAGCCAATCGTTATAGGGCAAATTCTTGGAAAGCAGATTCTATCAGATAGGTTACTGGTCAGTTGCCACGTTTATAGCAGCAGCAGTTGCTATCGGCGCCAGGCACATAGAGCCAAACAAAATTGCCAACAGCCAGTACACATATCCGATGGTATCGCTACCCGCTTCGGCTGCCTGGACCATCGCAGTTGCCAACACCAAAACCGGCACATAAAGCGGCATCACCAGAATGGTGACCAGCAGACCGCCGCGGGGAAGACCCACGGTCAAGGCTGCACCTATCCCACCCAGCAGGCTGAGGGTTGGAGACACCAGTAAAAGTGAGAGTGTCAGCGCCCAGACCCCCGCTTCGTCCAGAAATAACAGCAGGGCAGCCAGCGGCATAAGCAAAACCAACGGTAAACCCGATAGTAACCAGTGCGAAACAACCTTGGCCAGCACGAATATAAAGGTCGATTGTTCGGATAATACGATCTGTTCAAGGGAACCGTCCTCAAAGTCAGAGCGAAACATCGAATCCATCGACATCAAGGTCGCGAGCAACGCCGCCACCCACACAATGCCAGGCGCAATGGCCTTTAACTGTCCTGGTTCCGGGCCAATGCCAAGCGGAAACAGGCTGATGACTACAACAAAAAAAACCAGCGGGTTCAGCACCTCCGATGGATGTCGGAAATGAACCAGCAGGTCCCTTCGGACCGATGCGATAAACAGGTTCATTGCAGTGCCAGCGTATTAACAGGACGATCTATCGAAATTGGCTGGTGAGTTGAAATGATAATGCCGCCGTTAACATCCAGATGATCCTGTAAAATCGCCATCAGAAAGGACAGGCCCTCAGCATCAATGGCACTAAAGGGTTCATCCATCACCCAGCAGGGGTTATCCATAATGAGGAACTGCCCCAGGGCAACGCGCTTACGCTGCCCTTCCGACAGATGCGCGCATAGCGAGTCCTCAAAGCCGGCTAAACCGAGCTTATAAACAGCCTCATCGATTCGAACCTCATCCACCTGGGCGTCACGCAGAACGCCAAACCATCGAAGGTTCTCTATCACCGTCAGGGATTGTTTGATGCCAAGCCGGTGACCCAGATAGAGCGGCGCTTCATCCACTGACCATTCAATATCGCCCTGGTAATCGGTATACAACCCCAGCAGAACCCTGAGCAACGTGCTTTTTCCGCTGCCGTTCCCGCCAACCACCTGGAGCAGGTCACCGGGCGCTAAAGAAAAGGACAGACCTTCAAACAACGGCCTCCCGTCTCGCTCACACCCTGCGTTTTGAACCTGCAACATCTAATTGGCCAACCAAAATAACAATTATAGCAGGGCTCCTTATTGAGAGGCTCCTTATTACAAGACGCCATAGTGTAGAATCCGTTTCTCACGTCCGGACGCAGATGTCGAACCAGGGCAGAGAGCCACCAGAGCAAAGAACAACCAGGCAATAAGAACTGACTATGATTTTCAAGAACGCGCATATTTATCGATTGACCCAATCCCTCGACGTCACCGGCGAACAACTGAACGATTTCCTCGGGGAAAGAGCATTTACGCCCTGCAGCGGGATCCGTCCCTCATCATTTGGCTGGATTCCCCCCATCGTTGATGGAGACCTGGTCCACGAAGTCTCGGGTTGCTTTCTGCTTTGCGCAAAACGGGAAGACAAGGTTGTGCCCTCCAGCGCCCTTGCAGACATTCTCAATGAAAAAATAGAAAGACTGGAATCAATGGAATCCCGCCCAATCCGAGCCAAAGAGAAGCAGCGACTGAAGGAAGATGCACTCGCTGAACTACTGCCGCGCGCCCTGCCGAAATCAAAACAGATATTCGGCTACATCAGCACAACCGACGACCTGCTGGTGATTGACACCGCATCTTCGCCGGAAGCGGAAATGTTCCTTAACTGTTTAAGGGAAACACTCGGGAGCCTTAAGGTCGTACCTCCCCAGGTAAAATCCAAACCAACGGATGTCTACACGCACTGGTTACGCTCAGGCAAACTACCGGACAATTTTTCACTGGGCGACCAGTGCGACCTGATTGACCCGGAAGATAACAGCGCGGTGAGTTGTCGCCGTCAGGACCTGGGTACAAGCGAAATCCGTATACATCTGGATGCCGGGAAAATCTGCTCGAAACTTTCGATCGTCTGGCATGGGGACCTCAAAGTCAGCATCGACAAGGATCTTATTCTGCGTCAGATCAAAGTGCTATCCAGTGACGATTTGGTCGATGAAGAAATTGACCCGATTGCTCAACTGGATGCGGCATTCGTGAATATGTCCCTGGAGCTTTCACGCTTTCTACCAGAGTTATTCTCGGCCCTTGGCGGTGAGACACGCGGCTAGCCAGATAACACGCGCGAATAACGATCAAGAAAGTGTTTCGTTTCCGCCTGACTGAAGCAATTAGAGTTTCTCAGGAAACGGGCCAGGTCCTTTTTGATTCGCCATTTTCCCGGCCGGGATTTTTCCAGATCAATCAGGTTCACCGTACTCTGCTGGTCCGGCTGGACCAAGACATGGTCGTTACCAAGCGCCCCATGGGTCCAGCCATGTCGATGAAGTAATCCGACGACCCGGGCCGTATTCTCAACAATCAGGTTTCTGTCAGCATCCGGTAGCGCCAGCGCCTCATTAAGAGGATAAGAACCTGCAATGCCAGATATCACTAACTCGGTCATGTCGCCCAGCTCCCGATATAAAACCACCCTCGGGACATCAATCCCCAGCTGATGACATTTCCGAAGCGCAATCAGCTCGCGTTTTAGCATGGGCATACGAAGCCCAAGGCGAGACAGGGGCCGGCAATAGTATCGATACTGGGTTTTGACGAAGACGTGTTCGTCAGTCACATTCCATGCCTTCCCGTCGTCCCGATGGATAACACTGAAACCAATGCCATCCTTCGTCTGGGAGGGCTTCATCAGGTGGGGATGCCTGCTCAATTCTGCTTCCTCAGGAGATAAAGCCGCCAGGGCGAGATGCCAGGACAGAAATCATAGAAACGCTCTATTCCAAAACCCGAATGAGTCAGCTGCGCTTCAAGATTGCTGCCTGTGTAGGCGGATAAGACCAGAGACCTCCGGGTGACTCTTTCCAGTTCAGACAACAGTTTTTCCTGATCTTCAGCACGGGCAAGATGCTGATAGAAATCGATGCATGCGGCAAAGTCGACCGACCCATCTTCCATATCAATATCAAACGGGGACGTAAGCATCAGTCTCGCAGGAAAATCCAACGCCAGGCGATTCTCAGATGCAACATCAAGCATTCCCTTGCTGACTTCTGCTGCCACCAGCGATGCTACACCCTGGTCTTTATAGACCGGCCAGAACCTGCCGTCGCCGCAGGGTAGATCAAGCATCGTCTCGAAAGCGCCCGCATCTCCCAGCGCTCTTTTCAAAAGCTGCCGCTTGCGCCAGTTGACTAAATCACCGGCCTTAAAGACCCTGGGTTTGGGCATCTTTCTCTAGCGGTGTGTACTTGAATTTCTGCCCGCCAATTGACGCCTCGTACATCAGGCCGCCCAGTGGATGAAGGAATACAGCCATCCCTTTGTTATAGCCATATTCAACCTGGTTAGTCGAGGCCGGTCCAGTCCCCGCACTGGCTGATGAGCCCGCGGTACCTGCCTGGGCCTGGGCTCCCAAAATAATCGCCATGGCCGATGCTGAAGCATCAAATTCAAACCGGCCACTAATAAACTCATCAAACGCACGTTTGTCCTGTAAAAAAATAATCTCACTAAAGGCCTGGCCGCCCAGCTGGAAACCAATGCTTAATTTGGCCAGGGAAACATTCCCCACAACCTGACCCTGCTCATAGACCCTACCCTTCCCGAAAGAGCCGCCAACGACAATGCCGCCGCGACCAACCGTCGGAAACACGGCGTACCCATAGGCATTGTCAAAAAAAGGCTTGAGCGCAGGCGAAGCCTCAAAGACATCCAGAGTTCCATCATAGTTATCCGCAAAACTAAACGGAGAGGCAATTATCAGTAATAGAAGTAGCAGCTTTCTCATCATCATTCTCTTGTGTCACGTTAGGTTGGACAATTCCCATACTAGATAATTCAAGATGAACTGACCTTGAATACGAGTTCAGGCAGACCATCTATGTGTGCCGTAATCTGGTCGCCCGGCCGGACCGGTCCAACGCCTGCGGGTGTTCCTGTATAAATCATATCGCCGGGCTGTAGTACGAAAAGCTCTGATAATCGACTGATAATCTCAGAAACCTTCCATATCATCTGGTTAATACTCCCCGCCTGCCTTGTTTCACCATTGATACGCAATGTAATTGAAGCTGCCTCTATCTGACCAACGTCAGATAGAGGTTGTAACGCAGAGCATGGCGCAGCATGCAAAAACGTCTTTCCAGCCTCCCACGGTCTGCTCTTCTCTTTCGCCTCGCCCTGGAGGTCCCTTCGCGTCATATCGACACCAACGCCATATCCGTAAACCAGAGACATTGCATCATCTACGGAAATATCCTTTCCTCCCCTGTGCAGGGCAACGACCAACTCAACCTCATGATGCACATCATTTGAATGCGATGGATACTGCATTTCTGCACCATCACTCAACACAGCGAACGCTGGCTTCATGAAGAAAAAAGGTGCTTCACGATTGGGATCACCGCCCATTTCAATCGCGTGGTCAGCATAGTTACGCCCCACGCAATAAAGATTGTTTACGGGAAATCGATCGACGTTCCCTTCAACGGGAACAGAAACCACATCACGTGGCTCAAAAACATAAGGCACATTCTTCTCCATCGGATCTTTTCGCAGACCGCGAGCTGAAGTTTAATGGGAAACCAACAACGTACAAGTTCAGGAAGCAGGCACGGCTCTATTTGCGAACCATAAGAGTGGAGGAAGAACGACCAGCCAGGGCAGACACAACCACATGATACTGTTCCAGCCATACAGCGC
>JABBBA010000247.1:0-7451 GCA_018607685.1 K189A clade bacterium
AGGTTTACTACCTGGGAATGGCGGTTTATGGATGGTGGGCGTGGCGACAGGGTAAGAGCGGGACCAAACCGGGATTAAGCATCAGCACCTGGTCACTCAAGCAACACCTGCTCGTCATCGGAATGGTGGTAGTGGCGACCTTTGTCAGCGGTACCCTACTCTCCGGGACGGATCAGCGGCTTGGGTATCTGGATTCTTTTACGACCTGGGGGGCGATTGTGGCGACCTTTATGGTGACCAGAAAGATCCTGGAAAACTGGCTCTACTGGATCGTTATTGACAGCGCATCGATCTATTTGTACCTCGACAGAGAGCTCTATTTCACCGTGATCCTTTTCTTTGTGTACCTGGTCATCATCTTCTTCGGGTTCCGAAGTTGGCTCACGGAGTACCGGCTTAAAGCTCAGAATGAACCAACTTAACCAACCCTGTAATAGTCATCAAAGACGAGCTATGATGCTTGGATCTCTTGAAATCAACTGTGTGTGGATTTGCAAATGGACTTTGTTATACCAGGCGTAGCGTTAGTTGTAGGCATCGGAATCGGTTATGGCATCGCGCTCGCTCTCGCAAAAAGAGAGTCGGACAATACACCTGCAGCGACAGGCTCTACCAACACTGACTGGTGGAATATTCGGCAAGCGCTGACAGGCACGCAACTACAAATACTTCAGCATATGGAAGAGTACAAACAGGTCTCCATTACCGGCCTGCAGGAAAAATTTTCCTTCATCCCCGACAGGGAGCTTTACTATCGCCTGGAACAGATCGTGTTAATGCAGTTCCTTGTCCGCGAAAGAAAAGAAGGTGAAGTTTATTACGTCCTGAATCCTGATTACTCCGGCACCGTCGAAGACGACAAAACGGTGATGCTAGCCTCCGAATAACTAACCCCAGGATAGATAGCTTTATCTAGGTTAACGACCGCACGTTTTTAAGATATTCCTGATTCACACAATTTTCCAGCTTACCGGTTCGCAGGTATTTAAGTGCGACGGTGATTCCCTTCGTGCGCATGTCATAGAGAGATTGCGGTGTATAGAAGGCTGAATGTGGGGTGATGAGCAATCGATCACGAATCCATTCATCTTCACTCTGCCACGCCCGGATCAACTTTCGCTCCAGGTTAAGGGGTTCTTCCGGCATAACGTCCAGTCCCGCCGCGCCAAGCTGGCCGGAGAACAACGAATCGTGCAGGGCATCCAGATCAACCATCTCCCCCCGCGCGGCGTTGATTAACACCATTCCCTTCTTTGCGTGCGCCAGCACATCCGCGTTAACCATGTCGCGCGTTTCTTCACTCAGCGGTGCGTGCAGGCTAACGATGTCAGATTCAGCAAAAAGTGCCTTAAGGCTCTCTACCCGCCTGATGTTTAGCGCCAGGTCAGAGCCGTTTGAGACATAAGGATCGTAGAAAGACACATCCATTCCGAACGCCTTACATCGAAGAGCCATTGCTGTGCCGATACGGCCCAGCCCAACAAGACCAACTTTGGCTACCGACAAACGAAGTGCCAACGGGTTATCTCGTTGATTCCATTCGTTTGGCGCTGCACGTAATCGATTGTCCCAACGGTTAATTCCCTTCATCAGCCCAAGCAACATGCCCATCGCATGATCGGCAACATCCTGGGTGCCATAATCCGGTACGTTACAAACCGGGATGCCTGCATCTCCGTAAAGCTTCAGATTAATATTGTCGAACCCGACTTTAGGCGTAACAAAAATTTTACAGTTTGGTATCTTGGCAAGCCGCTCTGGATTGACCGGGTCTGGCGTGCTTAGTAGCGCATCCGCCTGCACCCATTGCTCATCTGTTACGTTTGACGGTCTATCAACAAAAATACACGCCACATCATTCCCCGCAGTTTCTTTCTCGGGATGATTGTCGTCACCCCATCGGGTCGCGGGCCAAAGCAAGGTAGCAGACATAACGCCTCCAGGGATCTAACAATCTTCAAACCAGTCATCCGGAAGGAAACCCTTGAAAGCCTTTTGAAGATTAAATGTGTGAGTGTTTTTTCAGGGCTAAATGAATGGTGCATAATAGGTGATAACAAATGGGGATGCCATGAAGCCGACGCCAACAGAATATATTCGCCAGACCCGGGAGAGCTACGAGAAGCTTGGGTTTGAACCCTATCAATGGTTCCACGCTGAGGACGAATCTCAGCTTGCACCGGTAAAAAAACCACTTTCAGAATCGAAGCTGGGGCTTATCTCTACCGCAGGCACTTATGTTCACGGGCAAGTCGCCTACTATTACAAGGATGACACGAGTGTACGCGCCATTCCGAGCGACACCCCTGTTAAAGACATACGATTCTCACACATCATGGAAAACTACCTGGTGGAGGCCCGCCAGGATCCGTGCACTGTCTTTCCGCTGGAGGCTCTCACCCAACTCGAATCGGACGGCACCATTGGTCAACTGGCTGACAACTACTTCTCCTGCATGGGTGGCATCTATTCGAAGAACCGGGTGATCAACGAACTGATACCTAACCTGGAAGAAGCCGTTTCCAAAGAACAGCTAGACCTTCTTCTTTTGGTTCCTTTGTGACCCGTTTGTCATCAGACCGTGTGTCTGATCGCTCGACATTTCGAATCACTCGGACTACCAACGCTGATACTGGGAAGCGCACTGGACATTCTTGAAGCCGGAAAACCGCCGAGAGCTAGGTTTGTGAACTACCCGCTGGGTTTTGAATCGGGCCGCTTCAACGATAAGGCCGATCAGTTGGCTGTTGTTCGCGAGGCACTGACGGGATTTTCGAACGCTAGCTCACCAAACCCTATCTCACCAAATATAGTCCCCATGGATTTCGAGTGGCAGGCTGGCTGGGACATGTTGTACGAAAGGGAAAAAGGCAAACTGGATAATCGAAGCCCACGCACCACAGAACCGCAATACCAGACTGAAGAAGACCGTCTGGCTGCGAAAGGACAGTAATGCTCGCCTGAGAGCCAGCGATATAGGCACAGGATTACACTCAAAAACCACCAGCACGATAATTTCGCAGTCATTATGGTTTGAAAATGGAACGTACCGAACAGGACGAGCTCTACAAAATACTGTTGGCACAAACTATAGATCCCATCACGCTGATTGATAGTGAAGGCCTTGTCCTGTACCAAACGCCATCAGCTTTTGGCTGGGACCCAAAAGAAATCATTGGCAAGAGAATCTTCGATTTCGTCCATCCAGATGACCTTGAAATTACCATCAATGCATTCGGTGACATTCTGATGAACCAGGACATCGATCGAATCGTTGTCCGATTCCGAAACAAATCAGGAAATTGGAACAGAGTCGAAACACTCGGCCATACTTTCGAGCGCAATGGCGAGCAGAACATGATTCTCAATACTCGCCATGTCGACGATCACCAAACCATGCTGGACAAGCTGAAGACTTCCGAAAGATTAAAGCAAGCTGCTTTTAACTCCACCGGCACAATCTGCAGTATCACGGATCTGGAGACCGGCGAGTTTGTCGACGTCAACGATGCCTGGGTTGAACAAACAGGCTGGACCAGAAAAGAGGCCCTGGGTCATACCGCAATAGAACTCAACATCTGGGGAAGCGACAAAAACCGTGAACGTATAACTTCAGCGTTAAGGAAACATACGCGGTTGCGCGAATTTCCGGCCACCTTTAAAACAAAAAAGGGCGAAATTCACAGCGTCCTGGTTGACGCAGAAATTATCAGTATCGATAACAAAGATATCTTTTTCCTGGCCGGTGTTGACACAACCGAGCGTGAGCAAATGGAAAGCCAGTTACGCCAGGCGCAAAAACTGGAGTCTGTAGGTCAACTTACCGGAGGCATCGCTCACGACCTCAACAACATGTTAACCGTGGTACTCGGTCAAATTGATCTTTCGATAAACAAAAATACAACACCTGAAATGGATGAAGCCTTGGCAATTATCCGTCGCGCCACTGAACGCGGTTCAGACCTGATTAAACAACTCATGATCTTCTCCCGGCGGCAGACCCTCAAGCCGAGTTCTATAGACACATCCAAGACAATCCAGAATATGCTAACGATTCTGGACAGCAGTCTGGGCGGCGAAATCGCTATCAGCACCCATATCGATGATGACGTATGGAATACCTACCTTGATGAATCTTTACTGGAAAATGCCATCCTAAACATGGCACTAAACTCAAGAGACGCAATGCCAAATGGCGGCACACTGGCCATTAATGCCAAGAACTACATCGCCGACAAACCTAGCGCCAAAAAATACGAAATTAAAGAAGGTAGCTATGTGAAACTTGAGATCGTCGACACCGGGTCGGGAATGGAGGCCGGGATCATCGCAAGTGCCTTCGAACCTTTTTTTACAACCAAACCCATGGGACAGGGAACGGGCCTCGGTCTCAGCATGGTGTTTGGCTTCGTTAAACAATCCGGCGGACATATCGAAATCGCGTCTGAACCTGGAATCGGCACCAACATCACCCTGTTGCTGCCGAGTTCGAGTACCCTCAAGAACCCAACGCAGGAACATGAGCAACAGCCTCATCAACTCGAAGGGAAGTCCGTCCTTCTCATTGAGGACAGCGAAGAGCTAAGGAAAGTCCTGAAATCGCTACTGGAGTCTTTCGGTTGCAGCGTCATTGAATGCTCAGGCGAACGACTGGAGCCAACCAGCGAACAGATTGACCTGATACTCTCGGACGTCATTTTACCAGGTACATCCCAGGGGCCTGACCTCGTGAATAATGTATTGAAAACACACCCTGATGCAAAGGTCCTGTTCATGTCCGGGTATCCAAGGGACAGATTGACCGGTGCTAGCCTGGTCCATGGCCGGGAGCTGTTAAAGAAACCCTTTTCAAAACTTGAGCTGCAGGACAAGTTGAACCAGGCCCTAAACTCAGGAGGTTAGCGCCTGATTTTCCCGTCGCAACAAGTAAGGCGTCTTACCGAGGTTGTCGCGATAACCACCGGAAATTTTTTCGCCTGGATCCATTACGATATATCGACACAGATCCTGCCCGTGTGGCGACAATGTATCGAATATCTCTCTGGGCATACTGACGTAGTGAGGTTCACGGTACCAGGGGGCCCAATACTCTACATTCGGTATTGCCCGCACATCATTCGAAAGGTTCGGTGTCCCCCCATGCCACGCGCGGATATCTCTAATGAGCACACTTCCTGCCGGAGCCGGACAGACCGTCGACAACTTCATCCACTCCGGCTCGTCAGTTAACCGGGGAATCGGATCATGATTATGCTGGGTACCCGGAATCTGGCGTGTGGGGCCATTGATTGCCGTGAAATCTATCATCAGGAAGTTGCAAACCACACTGGGCACCGGCAAGTCCCTGTAGGTCAGCAGACCACGATGATCATGAAAGGAACCAGCAACATGGTCACCGTGTGTTCGGCGATCGCCCATATCTGAATGCAGGCGCTGGTACTCGACCGCACCAGGAAGACAAAAGTCTCCCGCAGCACCACGACACATATAGGTAGGCGCGCCGAATATTGACGTGATAATGGGCGTTACCAAAGGGAGATCTACCAGCATCGCCCATTCGGGATGGTGTATTAGCTGGCCTGTCACACTGGCACTGCCAAAGGAGTATCGGTGTGAACCGCGGTTTCCCTGCCGGTTCCCGTCCATCGACATGATCTCACGTATTTCACGATCGCAACCTTGCTGGATATAAGCCAGCTGTTCCGCCGTCAGAACATCGCGCACCACTACAAAACCGTCTCTATGGAATATCTCAGTTGCCCGCTCGATCTCACCGGGGGAAACAACCTCCAGGCCACGAATACCGTTATTGTCCGACAGGTACTCCCTTAACTCGACTACCTCTTCACTGAGTGGGTCGACTCCCACCCAACCCAGATCGTCAAAGGGTACTTTTAGTGCGTTATCGTCCGGTTCGAGTTTTTGTTCCGGCACAGTCATCTCACCTATTTTTTGAACTTGTATTGAAACAGCCAAAAGTTTTCCAGGTCAATATAGTTCTGGAATTCACCGAAGGGTTCAGTTGTTTGTTTCAGTTCATCCAGGGTTGGGAAATTTTTCAGGACCCTGTGTGTAGTCCCTGAATCCAGCTCCCTGGTCTGATACGTATTACCATTTTCATCAGTACCTGTGATCGGGAATCTGTCACATTGAACCGCTGAATTATCAATCAAGATGACTCGAGCACCTGGAGTGAGACACTGATGCAGTGAAGTTAAAAACTCTTTTAGTCGTTCTTTCGGTACATGCGACAACCAGAACCCGGCAAAGGCACCCGAAAAACTCTTTCCTTCATCTACCAGTCGATCCATGTGATAGGCATCCTGGATTCGCGTATCAACTGGACATTCATAACTACGCTTTAACAACTCATCGACCTGTGCCACTTCCCTGTCTGTAGCGAGAATCGATCTTGCCGTTCGACTGATATATTGCGTCCAGTAGCCCGTTCCTGCGGCGATCTCCAATACTTTCCGTCCTCTATAGGTTTCCTGTATGTGAGATTCAAGAAACCGAAGGTCAGCCTGACGCTCCGGATAGCCATAGACTCGATCGTAAACCGGGGCACGCTCTTTGTAGTAGTTAGCCATTTCATCCATGAACACAAGTTTAGCTGATAAGTACCCAGAGTCAGATTAGTTTGTCTTATCAAAGTAGGAGCTTTTCGCTATGCTGCATAGCTCCTTTGATCAGTAGTGTGGCAGCCGAATCTATGTACCCAGGTAACTTTGACGCCGACCGCCCAGCTTATATCATGGCCAATGCTGGCATTACTGTCAGTTATGGCGAACTGGAGGCTGTTTCTAACCAGATTGCTCACCTGTTCCGGGATCTGGGGCTGAAACGCGGCAATAGCATCGCCCTGTGCCTGGAGAATCATCGCGCCTTCTTCCCTATCTGCTGGGCAGCGCATCGATCCGGCATCTACTTTACAGCGATCAGCTACCGTCTGCAGGCAGAAGAGGTCGAGTATATTGTCAACGACTGCGGTGCGCAGGTGTTGATCACATCTGTCCACCTCAAAGACACCTTCAGTGGTTTTAAAGACCAACTCGTCAATAAACCCACCTGCTACATGCTGGATGGTACGACAGAGGGTGCCAGCTCATTCGAAGATGCCATTACGCCCTACTCCACTGAACCCATATCAGACCAGTCCTACGGCCAGAGTCTGCTGTACTCCTCGGGAACAACCGGTATGCCCAAAGGCGTAAAGAAGCCTATGGTTGATATCCCCTGGCCCGAACCAGACCCGGTTTTCGAAGCCCGCAAGATTCGATATGAGTTCGATGAAGACTCCATCTACCTTTCCCCGGCACCGCTCTACCATGCCGCTCCATTGGGCTTCACGATGAATGTTCTGCGATACGGCGGCACCTGTATTGTGATGGAACACTACGAATCAGAACGCGCACTTGAGCTTATTGAACAGTACAAGGTCACCCACAGCC
>JABBBA010000247.1:7472-8616 GCA_018607685.1 K189A clade bacterium
TTGACTGGTGGGGCCCCATTATTCATGAGTACTACGCGGGAACAGAAGGCAATGGCTCCACAACCATCACCTCCGAAGAATGGCTGGGTCACAAGGGGTCTGTCGGTAAACCTGCCGGTGAATGCAAAGTACACATCATCGATGACGACGGCGTGGCGTTGCCAACAGGCGAAGGCGGCGGCGTTTATTTTGAAGGTGGCGGGGAGTTCGAGTATCTCCATGACGAAGCAAAAACCAGTGCCAGCCGAACCGCCAATGGCTGGTCCACCCTTGGGGATATCGGATATCTGGATGATGAAGGTTACCTGTACCTCACCGACCGAAAGTCTTTCATGATCATCTCCGGCGGCGTCAACATTTACCCGCAGGAAGCAGAAAACGCATTGATTACCCACCCCGCGGTAATGGACGTTGCCGTTTTCGGTGTACCCAACGAAGAATTCGGTGAAGAAGTGAAAGCTGTGGTACAACCTGCTGATTTCGAATCTGCAGGACCAGCACTCGAAGCTGAGCTGATAAATTACGCCAGGGAGAAGATCTCGCATATCAAATGTCCCCGCTCTATTGATTTTATGGAAGAGCTGCCGCGGCATCCAACGGGCAAACTCTACAAACGACTACTCAAAGACAAGTACTGGGAGGCAGCAAACAAATGATAAACAAATTGTTCGATCTTTCTGGCCGGGTCGCAATGATCACCGGTGGCAATGGTGGCATTGGACTTGGCATGGCGGAAGGCCTGGCGGCGCAGGGCTGTGAAGTCAGCATATGGGGAACCAACGACGACAAGAATGCCAAAGCGCTCGAAACACTCCAGCAGTACGGCGTACAGGTTTCTGCCCTGAAGTGCGATGTCTCGGACCAGCAGGCAGTAGAAGACTGCTTCAACCAAACACTGGAAACCCATGGCAGGGTAGATGGATGTTTTGCAAATGCCGGCATCAGCGGTCGGCCAACGCAGTTCGACCAGATGGAAAAAGAAGAATGGACCCGCATCATGAAGGTTAACCTTGATGGCGTGTTCCATACCTTTCGCTGCGCCGCAGAGCATATGCGCCTGCGCTCCGAAGCCGGCGATCCATTTGGCCGCCTTGTTTCAACCGCCAGCCTTGCCGCGGTATCCGGACAGGCGCGCGGCGAACAC
>JABBBA010000206.1 GCA_018607685.1 K189A clade bacterium
ATTCATTGGGTGTGCCGGTCCACTTCGAACGCACTGGCTAAGCTGCTAAAGACAAGGGATGAAACGAAAAGACGCCTGGCTAATATCTTCGGCCGTGTCCCGGTTTTTTAACAATCGGACACACACAGAAAACACGCGACCTATATGGCGTCGATACAACAGTTCGAATGCTTGTTGATCATTGCTCCGTGCAAGCTCGACTAACGCCGAGTCCGTCGGATCAGATATGGAATTGTCCTGTAGCGGCAAATCTAGCGCCCCAATACACCGGTGATTGGAAGTTTAGACGCAACAGGTTGGCGAAGGGTTTAAATTTATCTCGCCATACCGAAGAATTCATCATTCGGCCGCATGCTCGTGAGATTAGCCATTCGGTTGCTGAGCGCAAAAAAAGCCGTGATAGCGCCAATGTCCCAGACATCTTCCATGCTGAAGCCCTGCGCTCGAACCTGCGCAATATCTTCGTCTGACACCTCACCTGAAGAACTGGCAACTTTCAGGGCAAACTCGAGCATGGTTGCTTCCCTGGTCGTCAAATCGGCCTTTCTATAGTTAACGGCTACCTGATCAGATATGAGAGGGTTCTTTGCCCTGATTCGAAGAATCGCGCCATGGGCAACGACACAATACTGGCAGTCATTAACGGCCGATGTGGCGACCACGATCATTTCACGTTCCATTTTCGACAGTCCGGAATCTCCTTCCATCAATGCGTCGTGATAGGCCATAAAAGCACGTAGCTCCTCCGGTCGATGCGCCAGGGTCAGAAACACATTCGGGACAAATCCCGTCTTCTCCTGGATTGCCACAATTCTGCTTCGCAGGTCTTCGGGAATCTGCTCAAGGTTCGGTACAGGGAATCTACTGATTGGTTTATCCATTTAAATCACCCTCAGGCGTTTTGGAAGTGGTATCCATAGTAACTTGCAATGGCGAGCCCCGCCGCCACACTCGTAAATGGGTCATGCTCTGTCACTTTTCCCGGAAACTGCTTTTCCAGCAACCTCTTCACGGCTGCTATCTGGGACGACCCACCGGTTCGAATCACAATATCGATGTCTTCCCGGTTTCTTCCCGATCTCTGCAGAACCTCTTTAATCACATCCTCAATGCGGCGAAGCATATCGGTCATAATCTGTTCAAACTGGTCTCTTGAAAACGGAATCTCCAGATCCAGTTCAGGCACATCGATAGTGGTTTCTTCGACGCTCGACAGGGCTACCTTGGCATCCTTAATAGACTGGAACACGAGGTAGCTGAAGTTATGCGTGATTAACTCAAGCAGGCGCTCAAACTTTTCCTTGCCCTCACCGCCCTGGGAAATACGATCGATAATTTTCGACCGATACTGATTCTGGTTAAGCGTATAGGTGACAGCCCAGTTCAACAGTTTGTCTTCATATTCTTCGAAGGGAAACTCGTTCTCAATCAGACGACCATCTTTAACCCGGGACCAGATCTCACCCTTCCCGAAGTGCGGAAACAGAAGCTCTTTAAAAATAAGCTGGTCAATGTGATCGCCACCCAATGAGATACCGGACGTGGAGAGTACATCGAAACGCGCTCCTGAATACTCCACAACACTTAAATCAAGCGTGCCTCCGCCAAAATCCACTGTCAGGACACAGCCGCTCTCCGGGGACTGCTCGTCATGACGATAACTCAAGGTTGCCGCAACCGGTTCAGGGTAGAAGGTCAGATTATTGATGCCTGCATAACCGCACGCTTCTGCAAGTCGATCGAAGGCAAGATTGTTCCTGAGGTTTTCGTTGCCTTCAAACAACACCGGATGGCCAAAGTGAATCTTCGTAAGAGGCTCAGCCAGGCTTTCTTCTATCGCATGACGAATTCGCAGGAGTATAGGTGTAATCAACGCAACCAGGCGAAACGGATGATCGAACACCAGGAGACGCTTGATCGAACTATTACCTAACAAACGTTTCACGCCCCTGAACAATCTTCCAGGCATTCCTCGGTCAACCCAGGGTTGGCCGTAGACATTAGAGGTTGCTGTTTCAGCTTCCGAGTGAGGATCGTCCGAACTGGCTTCAGAGGTCACCATACTGGTTTGCGCGATTATTTCCGGCGTTAACTCAACAATCCGATCGCGGTTTTCGTCGATGTACTGATTAACCGCCGCTTCACCGGTCGAGGTGATCAGTTCACGATCCAGATGCATTGCTGTGGGCATTATTGCATCTGATTCTTCCAGCGAGATCATGCGTACCTTCTCGCCGTCGTACCAGGCGGCCGCGCTGTTTGAAGTACCGAAATCCAGACCTACACCATTCATATGCTATTGATTTTTAACACTTATTTTAGTTACGGGAATCGCAGAAAGTCGCCATTAAGACACACTTTAAGGACGTTATCCAGAGGGGATAGGCAACCAAGGATACTCCCCTTAGCGGGGCTGTCAGAGAACATTTGACCTAGGGTGTTTCTGGATCAATTTCGAGGGTTGCAAGCAGCTGACCAGTACTTGCCAAAACCCTGTATCGAGCCAGTAACGCAATATATTCACCGGATACTTTCGCAATCTGCGCCCTGAGCAATTCGTTCTGAACGTCCAACAAATCCAGGAGCGTTCGCTTACCCAGGGTCAGTTGTTCGCGGTACACACTAAGGACTTCCTCCGTCGACCTAACGTGGGCATCCAGGTATTCAAGTCTGATCAGGATATCCTGCAGTTCATTCCATATTAGCGTTACATCTTCTTCGACTGCGCGCTTACTGCTACGAACACCTTCCCTGACGGCAAATTCGCGAGCTTCAGCTTCGTTTAACCTGGCTCGATCAGCACCACCGCGATAGATGTTATAGGTCATTCTGACGACAGCACTTTCATCGTCATTCGCACCCTCTGACCCATCGAGATCATCATTACGAGTTGCACCAACCTCGAGGTCGAATCGTGGGTAGAAACTACCTTTCGCCTGCTTCCTTCCGGCGATTGATGCTTCAAGCTCGGCTTCTACCGCTTTTAGCCCCGGGTTGTTGGAAAGCGCAAGTTCAAGCGCCTGCTCCAGTGTTCCTGGTACGCCGTCCACAGCCAGTGGCACAACGAGCGATTTGGGATACTCACCGACCACTCTATAGAACTCGGCAACACCGTTTTTCGCTTCTCTTTGTGAAAGCAGAACATTGGATTTAGCTTGCGCTCGCCTGCCGCGGGTCTGGACGACGTCGACCTTGGTTCCCACACCACTTTCGAATCGCTCTGTGATTTTCCCAAGGGTATCTTCGTGGTACCCGAGGTTTTCCTCCGCAAGCTTAACAACGACATCTCTTCTAAGGGATTCCAGATAAACCTGGATCGCTCTTAGGCTTACATTTTCCTGGGTACTGACCAATCGAGCGAGCGCAGAATCAACCAGCGCAGATTGTTGCTTAACCAGGTTTCTGGTCGAGGAACCATCAAAAAGGAGTTGGGTGAGCCGAATACCTCTCTCGGCGCGACTCAGGTATAGGTTATCTTTACCCAGCGCGCGAGTTGTAGTGTTATCTGAATTTTCCCTTCCGCCAGAAAACACAAGGTCCACGGTTGGATAATAGCCTCCGCGGGCCTGGTTCTTCAGTTCTTCGGCGGCCTGCACACTGTAGTGACTGGCAAGAACATCCGGGTTTGTTCGCAGCGTTGTGCTTATCGCTTCGGTCAATGTTTGAGCGGAGGCGATTGGAGCAATGAGACCGGAAAAAAGCAGACCGGAAACCAGCGCACAAGGCAGTAACGCCGAATGCGTAGTACATTTTTTAAACCAACCTAACACTGTCGCAACCCTCTTTGAATTGGCCCGCTCCGCGAAATAATATTCTAAACATTGACCGCCAGAAGTCGAACTACTGAATGGTCATTCCCGCAGACTCATAACTACCAACAATCATAAACGCCGACCAAATATATGGATACCCCCATTCTGGCGAGTCGATCATTGCCAGCTGAGTATCTCGCAATGCTTCACGGGCAGAGGTGCCGTCAAGAATCCTGTCATAGAAATCTGTCATCAGCGCCTGGGTACCCGCGTCACTGACTTCCCACAGGGAACTAATGACCTCGGCGACACCGGCTTCCTGGAATGATCTTCGCAGCCCATAAACGCCTTCACCCTCATGAATTTCACCAAGACCAGTCTCACAGGCCGAAAGCACGACCAGTTTTGTGCCGGAAAGGTTGAGCCCCAACACTTCAAGTGCCGTTAACACACCATCATTAGCGGTGTCGATATCGCCAAGGAACTGTGCATTCGAATTAATACCAGCAAAGGCCAGGCCGGATCGCAGAAGAGGATTGTCTCCCGGGGGCGGAACCTGAATTTCTGAAGACCGTTGCATTTTAAGAAGTCTTTTTCGAAGCGTGTCATCCGCTTCGAGGAAAAAACCGTGAGTAGCAATATGTAATATTTCCGGAGACTCGGTGATGTCTACCAGTACCTGCTCCTGCGCCTGTTCACCGAAGAAAACGTCATTTTCCTGTTCGTTAGCTTCAGCCTGTTCCGTAATGATTCTTCCTTCTTTCTCGGCACCCGGCAATGGTGCGAAGTTCAAGCCACGCAATCCGCCACCGGCGCCTCGAATTCCAAGCTTAATGGCTGCGGACCGACGACCGGCCGCCGCTTCCAGCTCCTCAACATCTACCACCTTGTCCGAGTTGTAATCCGGTCCTGCCAAAATGACATACTCACCCGCTGACAACTGATAGTCATTGGGTAACAGATCCCGGCCGGACGTCAGGATATGAACGTCGGTGGTCTGGATAAGATATTCCTCATCGTCATTCATGAGAGCATTGAAGGGCAGGATGTTCAATACACCGTCGGGAATCAGGTACACATACTCAAGCTCACCAATACTTTGCCGAATCGGTGCCCACACCAGTTCGTGCGCAAGCTGACCCGCCTCCATAATCTCGTCGTCATCGGCAAGGTCATCCTGGATTATCGTTCGATAATCGATCACCGATGTCTCCATTGCGCCCCGGTCCGGAAACTCAACAAGGTCGTAGCTGATCTCACCACCTCGATTTATCATCACCCCCGCCAGCGTTCTGGGTTCATCCCCGTCGCTGTACATCAGAATATCAACCAGCGCGCTATCCTCCGAGAGAGAAGCTGCCAGTTCATCGGCGTTGGTACCCGCAATAGATGAGCGATATCGGACACTGGCGCGACCCAGCTCACCCTGCAGTTCGTTAACGTTAAGCTCCAGCTCATAGAGCGCTTCTGCGTGACGTCCCTGAGTATCTGCTGTAGGTCCTGAAAGTGTTAACGCCGCGAGGTTCTTGCGCGCGCGTTCAAGTTCAGCCGAAATAGAGGCGAGCCTTGGGTCAGCGGAAAGCTGTGCTATCTGTTCGATCTCTGAGGTGACCTTCAACAGCAACCCTTTTCTCTGGAGGCTTGCCTCGATTGCTTTTTTACCGCGAATCGGATCAGAAATTGACGACAGCAATCTCAGATAGTCATCCAGCTCGGGTCTATGAAGTCGGATATAGCCTTCCCGGGCATTTTCTCCTGTCACCCACAACATGCGATCAAGAAACACGCTGCGCCTGGCGAGACCCTCTTCCCTGAGCTCAACCGCCCGGGAAAAATCACCCGCAGCCTCTTCAACCCTGGCCAGGTTATTGAGTGCTTCAAAGGTATAAGGATGTTGTTCGCCAATTTCCTGTTCTGCAATTTCAAGGGCACCTGTGAGCTCTGTACGAGCCTCGTTAAGCCTTCCCTGGTCAAGATAAATCGAACCCAGATCAATCATGGATCGAATAGTATCTATGTGCCTTTCACCTAAAGATTCCCTTCGGGTAGCCAGCGCGGCCATAACCTGTTCCTGCGCCTCATCCAAACGACCGAGCTTGTGGTATACCCGCCCCAGGTTGTTACGACTCTTTAGCGCATCCTGATGATCTGCCCCCAGCGTAAGACTCCAACGTTCTACCAGACCTTCGAACATGGCCGCGGCGGCCTCATACTCCTCCATCATCATGTAGAGGTAGGCCAGGTTATTCTGCATTCCGATCGCGTCGGGATGATTCTCACCCAAAGTTTCTGAGAGGTGTTCATAGCTGGTGTTGTATAGGGGTTCTGCTTCCCTGAAGTTTCCCTGACTCTCATGCAGTAACGCCAGGTTATTACGGGTCCTGGCGGTCTGAGGATGCGATAGTCCCATAGTGACCTCCATCC
The DNA here is from genome assembly GCA_018607685.1 of K189A clade bacterium. Classification (GTDB taxonomy): domain Bacteria; phylum Pseudomonadota; class Gammaproteobacteria; order Pseudomonadales; family Azotimanducaceae; genus UBA9659. Next base: position 6,177 of record JABBBA010000206.1, read on the forward strand.
CGCCTAATGTTTGACTCAGTATAGGTTCAGCATCATCGTAAAAACCCAACTGCTCATATATGTTACCCAGGTTGTTCATCGCAACGAGCGTTGTGGGATGATATTCACCACCTATCTCAAGCATGGCGAGCATGGTTTCCTCAAAAATCCCTTCTGCGTCCGCAAACCTGCTTTTACGCTGGTAGACAGCTCCTAACTCCAATAACGCGTTGAAGTATTGAACGGGGTTCTCTTGCCAGGCTGACTCTCCATACCCGACGACATCCTCTGCGACGGTCTGCGCGCCGTCCAGCTCACCTTCACTGGCCAGGACTCGGGCCAAATAATTCTTACCGACAAAACTAAGATCAGTGGCGCCAATCTGGCGTGCTGTCAGGATCAATCCGGACAATTTATCTTTTGATGCCTGGTATTCACCCCGCGCCCAATAAATATCGGCGAGGTCCATCTGAACCCGAAGCGCAAACTCTGAAATGCCCTTGGTGGAATCTGCCAAATTCTGGGCAGTTCCCGTCAGTAATTTCTCAGCTTCATCCAGACTCCCGGTGTCCCGGTTCAGTCTCGCAAGCCGGAGCTGGCACCCCAGCGTTTCTTCATGATAAGCGCTGTAATACTCGCTATAGATACTACAGATGGTGAACAGGAGCTCTTCTGCACCGCTGTTATCAGCGGCATCGGTCAGGGAGTCGACTTCGCTTAACCTCGATTCCATCGTCAGGCTGTGCGCAACACCGATTTCCGATTCGTAATTCGCCGTGATGAACTCCTTCATTGAGCTGGCTTCTTCGAAGGCCTGTGACGCGTTAAAAAGTTCCGCCATGAGGGCTGCAATATATTGTGTCTGGGGATGTGCCTCACCCAGCAGCTCACTGCTGGTGGCATAGGCATCGCTATACATTGCATCCGCGGTTGCCGCGTCTCCAAATTGCCTGGCGGCAAAGCCGCTCTCCCTGGTTGACGCTACCGCCAGCCAGTGGTCTGGTCCAAAAACTTCCAAAGCAAGCAACAACGCTCCCTCAAATACCACTATGGCACTTTCAAAATCCCCTTCCGCCAACAGCGCCTGACCATCGGCTGTTAACTCCTGCCAGGCCTCAAAATCTCCGAGCTGATCTTCGGTGACCGCAGATGCAATCGCGAACCTCTCGTCGACCCAGGCAGGTAGCTGGTTATGGATAGCCGTTATGAGCAGCAAATCGGACTGAGTTCTCTCCGCTTCTCGTAACTCAACCGAACGTTCTACATCGGCAATCAATAACTCAAGCGCCAACTCCGCGGCGCCCAATTCCTCGGCCAGCATGACCGCAATTTCAAGTGATTCCTGATCATCCGGTGACTCCGCCAGAAGCTCCATGTAAGACTGGAGTGCAAGTTCGATATCACCGTTTATTAACGCTTCTTCGGCGGCGCTTCGGAGATCAGACCCGTAAGCGATGCCAGAGACGTTGATAGATACAAACACCACCAAAATGGCTGCTAGGTTCCTGAACATGACAAATGACCCTCGTGATTTTTCGGAAAGCGAGTGATAACGGTGTTCCTACGCTAGGAGTCCCATGTTATCAGCAATCTACAGCTTATTCGGCACATACAACTTAACCAAAGACACCCCGGACTGTCAGGCTCGACATGTAAGGATTTTGTAAGCTTATTCGCGGCGGATCAGTAGCCTAACGGTTAATGCAATGCTACATTCATACTGCATGCCTCGGGGTAAACCCGATGCGATAATGACCCATCAGGAACAATCCCAGGATATGAACCTCACCGAACCCCGGCGTTGCAACCCGTTCGCACATTTATTGGGCCGACTCGTATTGTCAGTTTTCGGTTGGCAAAAGACTGGCCAGGTTCCCGGCGCCAGAAACATGGTGATCATCGCTGCACCACATACCACTAACTGGGATTTCATCTTCCTATTGGCAGCCGCCTATTCGTTCGGTCTTAGTATCAATTGGCTCGGGAAAGACAGTCTGTTTCGAACACCACTCGGCCCGATACTTCGATTCCTTGGAGGCGTCCCCGTGGATCGATCGAAGCCCAACAACCTCGTCCAGTCGCTTAGTGCACAAATTGAGCATGGTTCCGGTATTGCCCTGGTCATCCCACCATCGGGAACCCGGCGAAAAACCACACATTGGAAATCCGGGTTCTATCGAATAGCGGTCGCGGCCCAAATCCCCCTGGTTTGCGGCTACCTGGATTACGAGAAAAAGGAAGCGGGTCTTGGGCTTGTTTTCCTACCCTCCGACCTCTCGCAGGATATGGATCGAATTCGAGAATTCTACGAACCGATTGCAGCCAAGTACCCCGAGAATAAGAGCCAGATAAGACTAAGAGAAGAAGATCAGTAATTACTGAAGAACTGTTGGTGGTTCATCCAGTTCGGGTGGCTCCATGCACTGACTGGCCTGATGATGAACC
>JABBBA010000077.1:0-2787 GCA_018607685.1 K189A clade bacterium
TGGTGATAGATTGTGTCGACGACTTCCACTCCATCAACCATTCTATATTCAACATCGCGTTCTCCAGCAATAGGCAATACTCTTTCGTTTCCTTCGATCAGTTGAACATCTTCAGCCTCAGAACAAGAAGTGAAAACGAATAATCCAACCGTAAAAGCTATTGTGCTATTTTTAAGGATTTTTACCACTTGCTTGAATATCATATTGTTTTTGCAAAAGTGCAATATGTTGTTTCATTTTTCGAATCATCCCTTCACTATTTCCAGAAAGAATCATTCTTAAATGGTTTGTTTTATCTACTAAAAGCATCATTTCAAGATAGGCTTTTGAGCCCGACTTCATATCAGCAGGGGTTTTCTCATCGAATTCCAGAGGGATAAATTGATCGTTCATCGACACAACCAGGGGAATGTTTATCCGTCAGCTCAGGGAGTAGCGTGTAATTCTGCACTAACCACATCGCCGGTGACGATGGTGACATGAACCTGAAGATGACCAGGACCGAGCAGCTCATAGGCCAGCGCAGGAACGCTTGCGTCACCTTCAGCGATAAAGCGGACCTGACCCTCTGCAATATGGTCCAGGCGCATATCCTGCTCGGTGCGCAACTCCAGCGCGGGACTATATTGTCTGAGGTGAAGCATCAGGGATGGATGACCTTCTTCATCCGTCACTTCGCGTATGACAATCAACTCGATCATTTGCACCCCATCCGGGCTGCTCAGTCGTATCATTGTCTCCATGCTACCCATATGGGGCACGGTCCAGGACTCCTCTACCGTCTGGGGACCCAAAGAGCCGCGCCAACCACCGACCATCCAGTTAAGAGACTTGAGTGTCGCGGGCATCGCAGAATCTGCATCTGAAGTATTTGGCATAGCCAGCAGGATAGCACAGAGAAAAATCGACAGGCCGTAAACCGGTTGAAATCTATTCATTCAAAACCTCAAGTGCGTTGTAGCTAAAAAGACTATCCATTGTTCGGTTTCCAGCCGTTTTCAGGGCCTTGTTACGTAACCAGGCTTTCACACCGGACAAATGGAAAACAGATGCATTGCGTCTTGAACCTTTCTGGATATCGGCCGTTCTATCACGTCTGGAGTCTTCGTATCGGGCCAGCGCTGTCGCAATGTCTTTGTCCGCCGACAAACACGCTGCCAGCACCGCAGCATCTTCGATAGCCATGGCAGCTCCCTGCGCCATAAATGGCAGTGTCGGATGACATGCATCGCCCAATAAAGTGACACGACCTTTGCCCCACCTGGACATTGGTGCTCGATCAAAGAGCGCCCACTTAAACAGCGAATCTTTATCTGCATGATCAATCAGTTGCTGGATATCGCTGTGCCATCCAGAAAAATCTGATTTCAATTCGTTGTAGTCACCAGATTCGGCCCAGGACTCAATTTCCCAGCCTTTCTTTTCTACGACACATACACAGTTAACGAGCTCACCGCTTCGCACATAATAATGAACAAAGTGTTTTCCGGGCCCCCACCAGACGGTCGACATGGGTCGAATCAACCCTTCCGGTAAACGTTCTGCGGGGACCAGCGCGCGCCAGGCTATGTTGCCGGTAAAACGAGGCTTCATTTCACCCCAGAGTCCCGCTCTGATCACCGAATGAATACCGTCAGCACCAATAAGCAATTCACCCTCGTGACGGGTGTCAACTGTCTTCAGAGTGACCCCTTGATCATTTTGGGTGAACCCCTGAACCTCTGCACCCGTATGCAGTTCGATATTTGGGTCTTGTTCAGCGGCATCGACCAGAACCCTCATCAGGTCCTCACGATGCATGTGGTAGTAGGGATAACCGTATCGCTCTAACGCCCTGGCACCCAGCGCTGACTCCCCGATCACCTTGCCATTGTCCCATTGTTTAAATTGCGTGCCTTCCGGCAGGAATGCGCTTCGCAGCAAGGGTTGTTCGAGCCCGAGGTGATGAAGTACTCGCGTGCAGTTAGGCGACAGTTGCAGGCCGGCGCCCACCTCACCAAACACCGGGGCCTGTTCGAAAACACTGACTTTGCTGCCGCTTCTGGCAAGGCACAGCGCTACAGTGAGGCCACCAATACCACCCCCGGCAATTAACACGTTCAAGCCTGGCACCTCCCTCTCTCGGTTTTGCTGATTCTCTCATGCAAAGGTACTTTGATGTCCAATGCTTTGATGAATACCGACCCAACCGAGCCAGATATCAAGACTTATCAGGAGTACCAGAAAAGCGTAGTCTTACCCCAGGACATTCAACTTTATCGGGAGAATTTAATGCCGCTACAAGAAATCAACCCTATCAACGATCAACTTGCAGACATCATCGTTCGTGCTGATGAACCCTGGATTGAAACAGAGCCGGGAAAAGCCTGGGTAAAAGTTTTATGGACCGGCGCCGAAACGGGTCGCTGGGTCGTGCTTTTTCGCTGGGCAAAAGGTTATATCGCCGCACCCCACAAGCATTTATCGGATGCGCACACCTATATCCTTAAAGGTAAACTGAAGGTTCGCGATGGCGTCCTTAATACCGGTGACTATGACTATGAACCCAATGGCGTGCTGCACGGCAAGACCGAAGCGCTGGAAGATACCGAGTACCTCTTTATATGCGAGGGACCAATCGTATTCTTCGACAAGGATGGACTCACCAGCTATTTGAGTTGGGAAGAGTGGGCTCGAATGAAGGAAGCCGCAAAAGCCGGGCAGGATACCGAATTAAACGTATCTGCAGGCACCTGATTTAGCTCGACCCTTCTGTAAAAAAGGCGCCCCTGGGGCGCCTTTATAGGC
>JABBBA010000077.1:2807-8528 GCA_018607685.1 K189A clade bacterium
GATCTTCACCATGCGGGTCCCGACGTTACCGCCAGCAAGAAGATTGACGAACGCGTCGGGCGCCTGCTCCAAACCTTCAACAACATCGTTGATCGGGTTCAACTGTCCCGATTGAATCCAGGACTTAAGCTGACTCCTCGCCGTCTCGTACTGGTCCATATAATCGAATACCAGAAACCCCTGCATCTTGATGCGCTTGTTGATCAAAAGTCCGGGTACACCCCTGGGTCCACCGGCAGGATTGCTCGTATCGTATTGTGAGACGACACCACAGCAGGCAATCCGCCCACCTTCATTCATTCTAAACAGGGTTGCACCCAGGATCTCACCGCCGGTGTTATCGAAATAAACATCAACACCTCCGGGGCAAGCCGCCTTAAGTTCAGCCCTGAAGTCTTCACTTTTATAGGAGACGGAGGCGTCATAACCAAGCTGCGACTCCAGCATTTGGCACTTCTCAGCCGTACTGGTCACGCCCACGGCTCTACAACCCTTAATCTTTGCAATCTGGCCTACCAGGTGACCTACACTACCAGCCGCCGCACTGACCAGCACCGTCTCATTTTCAACGGGCTCACCGACGTTCAATAATCCAAAGTAAGCCGTCAGACCATTGGTACCAAGCGCTCCCAGGTAATGTCCGATATCAATGTCATCATCAATCTTTGTGCAGTGAGACGCTTTGTGGACACTGTAATCCTGCCAGCCACTGGGACAAACGACCAGATCACCAGCGGTAAAAGCATCAGAATTACTCTGCTCAACTCTCGCGACACCAGTACCATTCATCACGATATTGGTTTTGGGGGCACCGGCATAACTGGCACTACCCTGTAGCCCCGCCCTGCTACCCGCCGCAATGGTCACCATCAGTGTTCGGCAAAGAACCTCACCACTCCCGGGCACTGGTATCGGGCTCGAGACCAGCTTGTAGTTATCCGCCGCCAGTTTACCTTCCGGTAGTGAATCAATCAGGACCTGCCTGTTGTCTGACATGTTATTGCTCCTTTGCTGATTAGTCTCGTAGTCCATAGAACTCGCGTTCAGGTCATAAAAAGTAGTGTGAATATAGATAGCGAACCTGTTTGATCGCGTCGATCTTGAACAAGCCGTCAATCGTCATCGTGGCGCCATGATTATAATTTGGGAACAAGTTTTAATGGGTCGCAGCTAAAGCACCCGTTTTACGACGACTGTCGCGCCAGTATTCGAGTCCGATTATCGTAACGAGTGCATAGATTGTAACTGCAATCATCAGGCTCATCCTGACGAAGAAAGCCTTGTAAACATCCTTGCCGGTATCGGTGTCCGCTACCGCTGGTCCCAACAAAATCAGCATAGTGATCAGGGCGTTCACCCAAAAGTCGGGGCCGAAGCTACTGGTACTTAACCCGTAAATTTTCGGAGTAACCGCAAGCCCCAATAGAAGCGTCCAGAGGAAAAACATCCATAGGTTTACATTGAGCGAAAGCGCAAACCAGAACAGGATTGCCAGTGCCCCACCCATCATCGTTGAACCCAGTAAAACCTTCGCAGCAACTCTGGTGTTAACCACGGAACTTTGCTGTCCCAGCGATACTGCCTTCATAATCAATGGCATGTACATAGTGGGATTGGTCAGGCAAACCAGATAGACCGGCATCACGATGAGCGTCGCACGCAAAGTGATCCATAATGAGTTTTCGCTGGTGGTCGGCGCAACCGGCGGGACGGGTTGGCCCGAATCTTCCGGAAACAGGGGATAAACCAGCCACTGACACACAATGGCAATTGTAATACCGAGCAGCAAAGCATCTATCACTTCCGTTGCCGCATAAAAGCTCATTGTGCCAACGGCCGAGATCAACGTTATCCCGATAGTTAAGAACATGCCAATCTGGGCCTGACCCAGATGGACGGTAATGTAAGTACTGAAGAACAACGCAACAAGAACCACCAGTACCGCAGTGGCGGGATAATTTTCAAGCAGCGGGATAATGAGCAGTCCAGAGCCCATCGTTAAAGCTGCAATCACGATCACAACCAGCAATCCCTTCAGGCCCGGCGGCGGTTTCGGTGGCATTGTCAGCATCAGCGCAAAGATGGGTACCAGGTACGGTATTGACAGTGCCATGGCGTAGCCAATTCCCAGAGAAAGCGCCACGGTCAGGCTAAGTCTAAACACTCGCCTCGCACCGATTGACATGCCTTGCCTCTCTTCTGAGGTCGGGTTTGCCTCAGTAGGCATACGACATGATGCTCATAAACCGAATATAGATCCTGCCGAGAAACGCCAGGAACCCATGGTCTTCGCCGTAAGCAATTACAGAGGCCTGGCCGCCAATTCGAAGCTGGCGGGTCAACTTATCGGACTGTAACGGGTCAAAGGCTACAATGACGGGAAACCGCTGTGACTGTCGTAACCAGTCCCTGTTGTTACTGATAGTTGGGAGCGTACCGGGTGGGGGTGCCGCCTGCCCGCTACTGACACCATATCCCACACTGCGTATCTCGCCTTCGAAGACCTTACCGGGAACGGAATCAAAAAGAATCTCAACGGAGCTACCTCGCTTCAGGTGCCCCAGATTGTTTTCTGTATATTGCGCATTCACCCACAGGTCGTTTAGTGGTATCAACGTGATCACCGGACTGCCTGTACCAGCATAAAGCCCAACGTCTGCACGCAGGTCAGTAATCAAACCTCTGGTGGAGGCCTTAACCACCGTTCTTTTTAAATCCAACTGTGCTTTCTCGACAGCCGACGCCGCGGATTTCAGGATCGAGTTGCTCGAATCATTGTCGCCGCCTTTTTGTTCAATCGCCTGCTCTATCTGTGCTTGCGCCGCAGTAACTCCGGCCCGGGCCTGGTCCAGTGTGGCTCGCGAGACCTCAAGGCGTCGTACGGAAATAGTCCCGGGATCAGCTTTATATAACCGTTCCAGCCGGGTGGTATCTTTTTCAGCCTTGACCTTGTTTGCCTGTGCGGCCAGCAAGTTGGCTCTTGCCCCGTCCACCGCAGCATCTCCGGAATCGATCTGCCGCTGGGCTTGCTCAAGATCTGATTTAGCCTTATCCAACGCTATCTCATATTGCGTTGGATCAATCTGGAACAGCTTCTGGCCGACCTCAATAAACTCGTTGTTGGACACCCAGACATCCCGAACAACGCCGGAGACCTGGGGTGCAACGCCGACCACATACCCCTCAACTCGGGCCTGGTCTGTATAGGGAGTGAATCTGTCCGCTGCCAGATACCAGACAAGTGTCGTGACAATCAACGTGACGACTAAAATAAGACCTTTCCTGACAGACGGATCAACCGCTGCAGCCTCGACGGGTTCAGGCATCGCCTCCTCGTTATCAGTATTCTTCAGCGTATCCTCTTGCTCACTCATTGTTGTTTGCCCATTGTCGTTTACTACTTCGCCAGAAACGTTGGTGAAGCAGGTAGCGGTGCAGACAAAAGATCGCCCCAATCGCTACGTGATTTCATTGTTTCCTGTGTTCTTGAAGGTATCAGATCGGTAATCGGCGTCTCGCGCCAACCCACGCCCAACGCCTTATAGAAACTGATGACCGCAGAGAACTGATTACCCTGGTTAATCAGCTCGGAGTTCGACTGCCGGGCAACCGACTGCTGGGCATCGAGCACTCGCTGAAAACCGGCGTAACCTTCCTGGTAGCGCTTAGTGGCCAGTTCCAGGGAGCGTTCAGCAGCCTCAACAGATTGAACCAGAATGTCATTCTGCTCATCGGTTTTCACGATGGAAACAGCAGCCGTATCCAGTTCCTGGGCAGCCTGGAGTACAACGTTCTGGTAGCTTTCAATGGCCTGTTGCAGACGCGCATCCTGCACGCGGACATTGTTACGAATCCGCCCATAGTTAAAAATATTCCAGGAGAACGCCGAGCCTGCAGCAAGGCTCCCTGTTTCCGCGGAGCCCCGTTGATCGTTTCCGGACCAACCGAGATTACCCACCAGTGAAATACTCGGGTACAGATCTGCTTCAGCCACACCTATCTGTGCTGATTGCGCTGCCACCAGCCAGGCCGCATTTCGAATATCCGGGCGACGCATCAGAATACGCGCTGGCACAACAGGAATCACAGTCGATTGCAGTTCTGGTAACCCCGCTGGAATCTCTTCCAGAATCGCAAGCTCACCCGGCTGGTATCCCAGGATTGCTGATAACGCATTTCTCGCGTTGATCAGGGAAATTTCAAGGACAGGAATACTCGCAATCGTCGCAAGGTACTGGGTAAGTGCCTGCTGAAGGTCCAGTTCCGAATCCTGGCCACTTTCATAGAGTTGACGGGTGATCTCCAAACTGTTGTGCTGCAGTTTCGCGTTATACCTCGCGATCACTATCTGTTCTTTAACCGTTCGATAGTTGAAGTACAGGTTTGCCACCTGCGCGTTCAACAAAACCTGGGCGTCGTGATAATTACTGATTGAGCCGAAAAAAGCGGCGTCCGCGGATTCAATGCTACGCTGAAACCGCCCCCAGAAATCGATCTCCCAACCAATAGTAAACTCAGACTGGTAGGCGGTCAGCGACTGATCGCCGGCGTCCAGCGTTCCGCCATGTTGCTGAGAGTTGAGGTAGGTGGCGCTACCGCCAACCTGCTGCACTTGAGGATACTTGGTGCCGGTAGCAATACCCAGGACAGCCCGGCTTTCCAGAATCTTTAAACCAGCAATCTGTAACGATGGGTTCTCCCGGTTAGCCGTCTCAATCAGTTCGTCCAGAATCGGGTCGTTAAAGATCTTCCACCAGTGATGCAGTTCCAGGTCAATCGGTTCTTCCGGTGAAACTACGCGTCCATAAAGGTCCGTTTCCCAGGTTTCCAGCCAGGATACCTCGGGTTCTTCATAATCCGGACCTAGGGTCGTGCATGCACTCAAGGAGATAGCCATCGCAATGATGACCAACAGACGAAACTGCTTCAGAGGTTGCCTCAAGGTAGCAGGATCAGCTTTCAACCGTTTCTTCGACTTCGCTGCCATCAACCCATTCCATAAACAGCTGGTAACCCACAGCAAGTAATACCGCGCCGACAAACAGGCCGATGATTCCTGCGGAGATCATTCCACCAATGGCACCAAGCAAGATAACCGGCATGGGCGCATCAACGCCGCGACCGAGAAGGAGCGGTTTGAGGAAATTGTCTGCTGCCCCACCGACAATCAGATATACGGTCCATATGAGGTTATGGGCACTCGACCCATCACCGGCTCCCCATAACCAGGCTACAACGGGAATCGAGATCAGAAGTGCGGGCAGTTGCAAAATACCGACCATCAGAACAACAACCGCCAGTATTCCTGCGGCGGGGACCCCGGCGAAAATAAAGCCCACCCCCATGATAAGAGCCTGAATAAAAGCAACGCCCAGAACACCGGCCGCGACAGAGCGCACTGTCTTAGTTGACAAATTCAATAGTTTTGGACCTTTCTCCTGGCTTGAAAACCGGCTGACTATACGTTCCATGGCTGCACTACCTGATTGCCCATACGCCATCATGATCCCCGCGATAATAATGGCACCGAGAAACATAAAAATACCTGACATTGTACTGGCCGAAACGGCAATGACCTGCTTAACCAGATTTTGGAGCCCAGCCTTATTCTCTTTAATATAAACTGGCAGGTCTGTAGATGCCTCGCTCCAGGCATTAAAAACTCTTTCACCGACGACTGGCCATTCCTTTACTGATGGATCTGGCTGTCTGATCTGAATC